>NZ_JWLE01000010.1:0-201992 GCF_000813785.1 Leisingera sp. ANG-DT | reverse complement strand
ACTGCGCCGTCCTCTATCACCTGCTCCAGCCGGCCGGGAACTGCGAGGGTGGCAGAGCGGACATCCCAGTCCGGAAGATGCGCGGCAACACCCCTGGCAGTGGCTGCCAGATCCGCCTCTGCCGGGCCCGGGGCAGAGGGCTGACCGTGAGCAGTGAGTACGGCGGTTTGCGGGTCTTGGGTCCCGGCGGGTTTTCGGGGGTTCTTTACCGGGGGGGGGGGTGGCTGGGTTTTGCTTTTATTTGGGGGGCTTGGCGGGGCTTTCGCAAGAGGCACGTTGAAATTTCCGCCACCGCAAAGGTAAACGAAAACAAGGTGGTTGACCTTCCCCGGCGCTTCACCTAAATCAGCAAATGTCCTGAGCGGGTATGGTGAAATGGTATCATAAGAGCCTTCCAAGCTTAAGGTGCGGGTTCGATTCCCGCTACCCGCTCCAGACCTTCCCAATCCGCCTGATTGATACCCCATGACGCAGTGCGCAGCTGTTTTCAGGTGTGTTTTGAAGCTGCTCAACGCTTGACGCGCCGGGCGTGCGGGGCCATGAACCTTGGCGACTATGCGGGTGCAAGACCCGCCAGACCAAAGTGCAGAAGGATCCGGAATGGCGCGGAGACAAGCGGCCCCGAATGCGGAGCAAGAGCGGGAGAAATCCCGGAAGATTGGCGTGCTGTCGGCGCTTTGGCCGTTCATGCGCCCCTACCGCCTGCTCATGCTGGCCGCCACCTGTGCGCTGGTACTGACGGCGGGTCTGTCGCTGACGCTGCCCTTGGCGGTGCGCCGGGTGGTGGACAACTTCCGGGTCTCTGATTCCGAGCTTCTGAACCTCTATTTCAGCGGTGCGCTGGTGATTGCCGCATTGCTGGCGGTGGGCACCGGCGTGCGCTATGCACTGGTGACACGGCTGGGCGAGCGGGTGGTGGCCGACATCCGCAAGGCGGTGTTCGACCGGGTGATCGGCATGAGCCCGGAGTTCTATGAGCGCATCATGACCGGCGAGGTGCTGAGCCGGATCACCACCGACACCACGCTGATCCAGTCGGTGCTGGGATCGTCGGTGTCGATTGCACTGCGCAACCTGCTGATTTTTCTGGGCGGCATGGTATTGATGCTGCTGACCTCGGCGAAGCTCACGATGATGGTGCTGCTGATCGTGCCGGCGGTGATCGTGCCAATCCTGGTGCTGGGCCGCCGCCTGCGCGCCATCAGCAAGGAAAACCAGGACTGGATTGCGGCCTCTTCCGGTAACGCGGGCGAGGCGCTGGGGGCGGTGCAGACGGTACAGGCCTTCACGCATGAGGCTGCCAGCCGCGAGAAGTTTTCCGAGCTCACCGAAACCTCCTATGACGTGTCCCGCCGCCGCATCCAGACGCGGGCCTATCTGACGGTAATTGTGATCTTCCTGGTGTTTTCCGGGATCGTGGGCGTTCTGTGGATGGGCGCCAATGATGTGCGCGCAGGCGTGATGTCTGAGGGCACGCTGATCCAGTTTGTGATCTATGCAGTGCTGGTGGCTGGATCCGTTGCGGCGCTGTCGGAGATTTGGAGCGAGCTGCAGCGCGCCGCCGGGGCAACCGAACGGCTGGTGGAACTGCTGAACGCCGAGGATACCGTGCTGGACCCGGTTGCGGCGCAGGTTCTGCCCGCGCCGGTCAAGGGCGAGATCGCGTTCGACAACGTGTCTTTCCGCTACCCGTCGCGCCCGGATGTGTCGGCGCTGGATGAGGTTTCGCTGACAGTGAACCCGGGGGAGACTGTGGCTTTTGTCGGCCCGTCAGGTGCTGGCAAGACCACCATTATTCAGATGCTGCAGCGCTTCTATGATCCCAATCAGGGCGCGGTGAAGCTGGACGGCGTGGCACTGACCCAGCTGCAGCGGGATGAATTCCGCCGCCACATCGCGCTGGTTCCGCAGGATCCAGTGATCTTTGCCGCCTCGGCCCGCGAAAACATCCGGTTTGGCCGGCCGGAGGCCACCGATGCTGAGGTCGAGGCTGCTGCTGCAGCGGCAGCGGCGCATGACTTCATCTCCAAGCTGCCGGAGGGCTATGACAGTTTTGTCGGTGAGCGCGGCGTGATGCTGTCGGGCGGCCAGAAGCAGCGGATTGCCATTGCCCGCGCCATCCTGCGCGATGCGCCGGTGCTGCTGCTGGATGAGGCGACCTCGGCGCTGGATGCGGAAAGCGAACGCCTGGTGCAGGCGGCGGTGGATGAGCTGAGCCAGGGCCGCACCACGCTTATCGTGGCGCACCGGCTGGCAACGGTGAAGAAGGCCGACCGCATCGTGGTGATGGAGCAGGGGCGGATCGTCGCCACCGGCACCCATGATGAGCTGGTGGCACAGGGCGGGCTTTATGCGCGTCTGGCCAAGCTGCAGTTCACAGAAGGGCTGGCAGCTGAATAAGCGGCGAGCAGATTAACACGGCAAGCGCCCCGGAGCCGATCCGGGGCGTTTTTTGTTGAAAACCGCCCAATGCAGGGAAATGGCGCGACGTCACCGCCAAAGCTGCCTTGGCGTGACCCTGCCGCGGCGCTTGCGCAATCAGGCGATTGCAATAATCTGGGCAAAAAACAGAGACACCTTCCGTGCACCGCCCGTACACCGGCTGTGCACCGGGTGGAACGGGGAGGAGAATTATGGGTTTTTCCGGAATCGCGGACCGCGATGCGCTGCAGAATGAAATGCCGTATGAGGCGCGGGATCTGCCGGCCACTTTGTACGGGCTGCTGTCGCGCACCGCGGACAAGTACCCGAACAGCAAGGCGGTCAGCTATCAGATATTCTCTGGCGCCCAGGACAAGGCGGAGACGCTGACCTGGCGCACGCTGAAGGAGCAGGTGAGCCAGGCCGCCAATATGTTCCGTGCGCTGGGGGTGGGCGAAACGGATGTGGTGGCCTATGTGCTGCCCAACTGCAACGAGACGCTGGTCACCATGCTGGGCGGCGCGGTGGCAGGGATCGTGAACCCGATCAACCCGCTGCTGGAGCCGGAGCAGATCGCCTCCATCCTGCGGGAGACCAAGGCCAAGGTTGTTGTCACCCTGCGGCCCTTCCCGAAGACGGATGTAGCCCAAAAAGTGGCAGAGGCGGTGCGCCATGCGCCGGGCGTGAACACGGTGCTGGAAGTGGACCTGAACCGCTACCTTACGCCACCGAAATCCTGGATCGTGCCGCTGATCCGTCCCAAGATGGACGGCCGGCCCAGCCATGCGGACTACCTGAACTTCTCCAAGGAGATGGCGAAGCAGCCCAAGACGCTGAATTTTGCCGACAGTGCCGGTGACCGGGTGGCGTGCTATTTCCATACCGGCGGCACCACCGGCATGCCCAAGGTGGCGCAGCACAAGTATTCGGGGCTGGTCTACAACGGCTGGCTGGGCAGCACGCTGTTGTTCACCGAGGAAGACAACATCATGTGCCCACTGCCGCTGTTCCATGTCTTTGCGGTGCATGTGATCATGATGGCGGCCATCGCCTCTGGCGCGCATGTGGTGTTCCCGACGCCGCAGGGGTACCGGGGCGAGGGCGTGTTCGACAATTTCTGGAAGCTGATCGAGCGCTGGAAGATCACCTTTATCATCACTGTGCCCACCGCCGTCTCGGCGCTGATGCAGCGGCCGGTGGATGCGGATATCTCATCCGTGAAAACGGCGTTCTCCGGCTCGGCGCCGATGCCGATGGAGCTGTTCAAGCGGTTTGAAAGCGCTTGCGGCGTGGCCATCGTGGAGGGCTACGGGTTGACCGAGGCGACCTGCCTCGTCTCTTGCAACCCGCCGGGCGGCGAGAAGAAGGTGGGATCGGTGGGCATCCCGTTCCCCTATACGGATGTGCGGATCGTTAAGCAGACCAATGATGGGGCGCTGGAATGCGGGCGCGACGAAGTGGGGGAGATCTGTGTGTCGAACCCCGGTGTGTTCGCGGGCAATACCTATACCGAGGCCGACAAGAACGTGGACCTCTACTACCAGGAGAAATACCTGCGCACCGGCGATCTGGGCCGGATCGACGAGGATGGCTATCTCTGGATCACCGGCCGCGCCAAGGATTTGATCATCCGCGGCGGTCACAATATCGACCCGGCAGAGATCGAAGAGGCACTGCTGGGCCATGATGCGGTGGCCTTTGCCGGTGCCATCGGACAGCCGGACGCGCATTCGGGCGAGCTGCCTTGCGCGTTTGTCGAGCTGGTCGACGGCGCCAGTGTCAGCGAGGCAGAGCTGCTGGAATACTGCAAAGTCCATGTGCATGAGCGGGCGGCGATCCCCAAGCATCTGACGGTGCTGGACGAGCTGCCGAAAACCGCGGTGGGCAAGGTGTTCAAGCCCGATCTGCGCAAGATGGCGATCACCCGCGTATACAATGGCGCGCTGGAGCAGGCCGGGGTGGCGGCGCGTGTTGTCAGCGTGACCGACGACAAGAAACGCGGGCTGGTGGCGCAGGTGGCGGCCAACGGCAGCCCGGAGGCTGACATCGACGGCGTGCTGAACAATTTCACCCGGCCATGGGAGCCTGCCGCGGCTGCGTGACCCCGCTGGACAGTGTGGGATAAGGAGCGCCCTTCGGGGCGCTTTTTCTTTCAGGCATTCCATTTGCGGGAAACTGTGCCTAGGCTCTCGGGGACGACGGCGTGCAGGGAGGCTCGCAGATGGATTACGAACGGCTGATCGACGAGGAGACCTGGGACTTCATCCAGAAGACCGGGGAGCTTTATCCTGATGACGCCGTTGACATGAGCATCGAAGAGCAGCGCCGTATCTATAACGCGATGGCGCGGGAATTCCGGGTGCCGCGGCCGGATGTGGTGTCGGTCGAGGCATTGTCCGCCAACGGCGTGCCGGTGCGGGTCTATACCGCTGGTGACCCGACCCGGACGGTGCTGTTCTGCCACGGCGGCGGCTTTGTCGTAGGGGGTCTGGACAGCCACGATGATGTTTGCGCCGAGATCTGCGCCCAGACCGGCTACCGGGTGGTGGCGGTGGACTACCGGCTGGCACCGGAGCACAAGCACCCCGCCGCCTTTGAGGACGCCTGGGTGGTGCTGGGCTGGGTCGAGGCCGGGTATGGCAAGGGCATTGTCCTGATGGGCGACAGCGCCGGAGCCAACATTTGTGCTGCGGTGGCGCATCATGCGCGCGGCCGCTGCGAGTCGATTCTGGGCCAGGTGCTGATCTATGGCGCGTTCGGCGGTGATGTGAACCAGGGCTCTTACCTGGAGCACGCGCAGGCGCCCATGCTGACGCGCGAGGACGTGCTGTATTACATGGATATTCGCACCGAAGGGGAGCCGCCCAAGGATGATCCGCTTTTTGCGCCTCTGTCTGACAGCGATTTCTCGGACTTGCCGCCGACGGTGCTGGTAACGGCGGATTGCGATCCGGTGCGGGACGATTCACGCGACTACCGCGACCGCATTTTGGCGGCTGGTGGCAAGGCGTATTGGATCAATGAGCCGGGACTGATCCACGGCTATTTGCGTGCGCGCCACAGCGTGGGCCGGGCACGTGACAGTTTTGAGCGGATTTCAGTTGCGGTCGAGGCGCTGGGGCAGGGGATCTGGCCCTATGACGAGTAGCCCGGACTACCCGGCATAGTCCTGGCATTGCTCCTGGAACAGCGACGTGTTCAGCCAGCCGCCGCTCGTGACCTGCCAGTCCGGGCCGGAGGTGGTCACATAGGTCCAGCTGCCCACCGGGATATGCGAGTAATTGACGTAGTCGCCGGGGTCTATCTGCCCGACCAGGGGAGCATCCGGCCTGTGGCCCGCCCGCAGCCCCATGACCGGCCCCAGCCAGCCCAGGCAGGCGCTTTCGAACTCATCCCGCACCGGCAGGTCCCATAGCTGGTAGCGCAGGAACAGGTCATCCAAGTCCAGATGGGTCTGCTTGTTGTTGACCCGGCAGCCGAAGCGGGCCTCCATCTGTTTCACTTCAGCAACCAGGCGTTCTGACTGCGGCGGCAGAGAGACAGACTTGCCGGTGCAATCCCCGTTGTTGAACACGGCCTGCCCCAAAGGGGAGCCGAAGCAGTAACCGGCCCGGTCGATCACCGCGTTGCGGGTGAACCACAGGTCGTGGCAGGCATCGCTGGCCAGCGCCGGGGCGGCCAGCAGGGAAAATACGGCGGTAAGGGATTTCATGGCAAAGTCCTGACATCTGAAAACGGCGGCTGAGGACCATCCTAGCACACAGCCGCTGTTTCAGGTCATTTCAGGAACGGCTCTGCCTTCATGGTGTCCGCAATCGGCGCGCCCAGCCGTTTAAGGATGGTGGGGGCCAGCTGGCGCTGGTCGATCACGTCGCCATGATCCGGACCTTCGGCCTCGCCAAAGTAGTAGAGCGCGGTTTCCTGCTGCAGCGGACTGCGACCGCCGTGGTGGCCGCGCTCGTCCTGGCCGTGGTCGGCGGTGACGATCACCTCGTAGCCCAGATCGCGCCAGCGGGTGATAAAGGGGGCCAGCATCTCATCCATCACAAAACAGGCGTGGTCCATTTCCTGGCAGTCATGGAAAAAGCGGTGGCCCATGCTGTCCAGGGTGCAGGCGTGCAGCATGCCGTAGTCCAGCCCGAAGCGCAGGCAGAGATTGGTCAGCGTGGCGAACAGATCGACGTCCGACGGCGTCATCTGGTTGTCCTTGCCATAGCCGGTCATGGTGTGGAACCGGCCGTGGTTGATGGTCTTGCTTTCCGGCTCGTCGTATTCGATATCGCGCACGTAATCGAAGGGGTGGCGGTTGAAGAAAGACGACCAGTAGCTGTGCGCCACGGCGCCGGTGACGCCGCCGGCTTCGCGGACCTGGCTGAACACGTCTTTTTCCTTGAGCCGGAACACATTGGCGTTGCCGGTGCAGCCGTGGATGGCGGGTGCAACGCCGGTGTGGATCGAGGCATAGCAGCTGGCCGAAATCGACGGCAGCACCGCGCGCAGTTTCCAGACGCGGGCATCGCCGCTGTCGACCCAGCCTTCGAGGTTGCCGAACAGGCGGCGGAAATTGCGCCAGGGCACGCCGTCCAGAATGATGAGAAGAAGCTTGTTGTCCATTTGCCGAATCCCTTTGCCTTGCGATGGCTTCGGGAGGGTATCATTGCGTCCGTTTCTTGAATTGCCATTCAAAAAACGGCGGAACGGCCGCAAACGGGCATTTTCGCAGGGACGTTGCAGAATTGCCGGTCAGCGCCTGCGCTTTCAAAGCGCGGTAACGAGAACATAGCTGCCTGCCAGAAGCAGCAGAGCCCCGGCACCCGTGGCAAAGAGCCTTGGGTAAGGCAAGGTCTTTTCGGCCAGCACGAACAGCGCCAGCCCGGCTATCCAGTAAAGGTTCATGATCCCGCCGGCAAACAGCAGCAGCATCAGCGCCCAGCAGCAGCCGAGGCAATAGGTGCCGTGGTGGGCGCCCATCAGTACAGCACCAGCCAAGCCTGTGCGGTTATGCTCGGTCAAAAAATGAACCGGCATACGGCAATGGGAGAGGCAGGCGTGCTTGTAGGGGGTAAACTGATAGGCGCCCGCCGCCAGCAGCAATGCACCGCCAAGGGTGCGGCTGCTGAGCGACATCATCGGGCCGTTTGAGAGGCCCATGGTTTCGAGCCACCATTGCAGCGCGGTGGCAATTGCAGAGAAAAAGGCCCAGGCAAGAAGGTATCCGCTGAGGAACAGCAGCCCCAGCACCGGCGCCCGGCCGGGCAGAGAGCCTGCCTTCTTGATGGCGGTGAACAGCAGCAGAACCGGGGCCGCGCTGGGTGTCATCATGGCGATCATCATCACCCACCACATCAGAAAGATCAGTACGGCATAGCCTGCAGTCCAAACCGGCCCGGTGCCCATCGCCATCGGTTCGCCAATCGGGCGGGCCATCCGGGTCATCTCGGCCGCGGTCATGTTCATGCCGACACCAAACACGGTGTAAAGCCCGCTCAGCAGCACGATGAAGGCCACAGCGCCCAGAACCACGATCCGGTCGTTGCGGGCCAGCCGTTCAGCTGTGCCGGTTATGTGCGGCGCCCGGCCCATGGCGGATCAAGCCGCGCGCTCAACGCCCTTGCCGGTCAGGTGCAGCTCGGCAACATGGGCGTGGGTTCCGCTGTTCTTTTCAAGGCTGATGGCAGATCCAGGGGTCCGTGTCGTGCCCTGGCAGACGGAAGCCTCGGAGTATTCAAACCCGTTCGGCAATTTGATCTGGACCGAATGCGGTGCACCGGACACGATGTGTGCAATCGGTTCGACTTTGGTTTCGCCAATGCCGTCCGCCTTGCCATGGCCAATACCTGTTTCGGCATCAAAACTCAGCGACACGGGTGCGCTGAGTGTCTCATGCCTGGTGGTGCACATAGCGTTGAAGACGAAGAACATGGTGGCAAATTCATCGGTGTCCTGGCCGGTCATGATCGCCTCGAGGGCCGACTTCTGCTCTGCTGTGGCGCTTTCGTCGATGATGATTTGCATCTCGCCGTTGCCCTCGTGAATGGGGCCGGGCCATTTGTAGATGGCCGCGGCGTGCAGCCCGTCCAGCTTTGTGTCCCCGTAGTGGCCTTTATCGATGCGGAAAGTCAGCATTGCTTCGCAGGTGCCGTCATTAGGAAGCTGCGAAAATTGGCAAGGGCAGCCGGGCACGCAGTTGCAATTGGCGATCTCAAATCCGTGAATTGCCCAATCTGTCATGGCAGTTTCTCCCCTTTGCTGCAGTCAAAACGAAACTGCCCGGTAAATCGGGTTGGCTTGCCTCACAGTTCAGCCGCGCTCAGTGCTTTTTCTATTGTTTGCAGCCGGTCCCGCTGCATTCTCCCTGTCTCAATAAAATATCACAAATCCGTGTAAATTTAAAAAGAAAAAGCCCCCGCTGGCAATCAGCGGGGGCTTTGCATCCTTTGGTGGAATCAGTTGCCGGCGCTTTCCATCTTGCGGTGGGCAATCACCTCTTCCAGCCAGCCGAGCTTCATCTCCGGCACCGAACTGAGCAGCAGATCGGTGTAATCGTCGAACGGCGGGCTCAGAACCTTGGACTTGCCGCCGTAGCGCTGCACTTTGCCCTGATACATTACCGCGATGTTGTCCGAGATCGCGCGCACCGTTGCCAGATCGTGGGTGATGAAGAGATAGGCCACATCTTCGATCTTCTGCAGGTCCAGCAGCAGCTTCAGGATGCCGTCTGCCACCAGCGGGTCGAGTGCCGAGGTGACCTCGTCGCAGATGATCATCTTAGGCTTGGCTGCCAGCGAGCGGGCGATGCAGACACGCTGCTTCTGGCCGCCCGAAAGCTCCGCCGGATAGCGGTCCATGAACTTTTCGCCCAGCTCGATCTCGTCCAGCAGTTCGATGATCCGCTTCTTCTTCTCGGCGCCGCGCATGCCGAAGTAGAACTCCAGCGGGCGGCCGATGATGGTGCCGACGGTCTGGCGCGGGTTCATTGCCACGTCTGCCATCTGGTAGATCATCTGCAGCTCGCGCAGGTCCTCGCGGCTGCGGCCCTTGAGGTCCGGTGAGAGCTTGCGGCCGGCAAACTCGATCTCGCCCTCGCGCGGCGGCAACAGGCCTGTGATCACGCGGGCGAGGGTGGATTTGCCGGAGCCGGATTCACCCACCACGGCCAGCGTCTGGCCGGGATACAGATCGACGTTCACATTGTGCAGCACGTCGAATTGGGTGCCCTTGTAGCGCGCGGTGATATTGCGCACGCTCAGCACCGGCTCCTCGGTCGGGGCCTTTTCCTCATGCTCGATGGAGCGGACCGAGACCAGCGCCTTGGTGTACTCCTCCTGCGGATCATTGATGATCTGGTCAACGTTGCCGTATTCGACGGTGTTGCCCATCCGCAGAACCATGATGTCGTCGCTCACCTGTGCCACAACCGCCAGGTCGTGGGTGATGTAGAGCGCGGCAACGCCGGTGTCGCGGATCGCCTCCTTGATCGCCATCAAAACGTCGATCTGGGTGGTCACGTCGAGCGCGGTTGTCGGCTCGTCGAACACCACCAGATCCGGCTCCGGGCACAGCGCCAGCGCGGTCATGCAGCGCTGCAGCTGGCCGCCCGACACTTGGTGCGGGTAGCGTTCGCCGATGTTGTCCGGATCCGGCAGGCCCAGTTTGGCAAACAGAACCCGGGCACGGGCCTCGGCGTCCTTGCGGGAGAACTTCTTCTGTTCCACCGCGGCCTCGACCACCTGGTCCATGATCTTCTTGGCCGGGTTGAAGGAGGCTGCCGCTGATTGCGACACATAGGTCACCTCGGCACCGCGCAGTTTGCGGATGTCCTTGTGGCTGCCCTTCAGGATATCGCGGCCGTTGACCCAGACCTCGCCGCCGGTGATCTTCACGCCGCCGCGGCCATAGGCCATCGACGCAAGACCGATGGTGGATTTGCCGGCACCGGATTCACCGATCAGCCCCAGAACTTTGCCGGGCGCGAGGTCAAAGCTGACCCCGTGCACGATCTCGATGTCGCGGGGACGTTCACCCGGCGGGTAGATGGTCGCGCCGATCTTCAGGTCGCGGACTTTCAACAGGGTATCGCTCATCCGCGGCCTCCTTTCAGCGATGTGGTCCGGTTCAGCACCCAGTCAGCCACCAGATTGACCGAGATCGCCAGGGTGGCGATGGCAAAGGCCGGGATCAGGGCCGCAGGAATGCCGTAGACGATGCCTTCCTTGTTCTCCTTCACAATGCCGCCCCAGTCAGCTTCTGGCGGCTGCACGCCCAGGCCCAGGAAGGACAGGGTGGAGACAAACAGGACCGCAAAGATGAATCGCAGGCCCATCTCCGCGATCAGCGGGGACAGTGCGTTGGGCAGAATCTCGCGGAAGATAATCCAGGCGGTTTTCTCGCCGCGCAGGCGGGCTGCTTCGACGTAGTCCATCACCTCGATATCGACCGCAACGGCACGGGCCAGGCGGTAGACGCGGGTGGCGTCCAGAAGGCCCATCACCAGGATCAGCATCGGAATGGTGACCGGTGCGACCGACAGCACCACCAGGGCGAAGATCAGCGTCGGGATCGACATCACGAGGTCGACGAAGCGCGACAGTGCCTGGTCGATCCAGCCGCCCATCACCGCGGCAAAGAAGCCGAGGACGGAGCCCAGGGTGAAGGACAGGACGGTCGCGGCGGTTGCGATGAAGATAGTGGTGCGGCCGCCATAGATCATCCGGCTGAGAAGGTCGCGGCCGATGTTGTCGGTGCCAAGCAGGTAGTCTGCGCTGGAGGGCTCCCACACATCGCCGACCACTTCGCCGACGCCATAGGGGGCCAGCAGCGGCGCAAAGATGGCACCAAGGAAGTAGAGGGCGGTGAAGAACAGCCCGATGAGTGCGGAAATGGGGATATTCTTCATTTCGGATGCCTCAGGCGCGGGTTGCTCAGGATGGCGACGATATCGGCAATCATGTTGAGACCGATATAGACGGCGGCAAAGATCAGGCCGCAGGCCTGCACAACAGGCACGTCACGCTTGGACACGTGGTCGACCAGATACTGGCCCATGCCGGGGTAGACAAAGACCACCTCGATCACCACGACGCCGACCACCAGATAGGCGAGGTTCAGCATCACAACGTTGACGATCGGTGCAATCGCGTTGGGGAAGGCATGGCGGTAGATCACCTGAAAAGCGTTGAGGCCCTTGAGTTCTGCGGTTTCGATATAGGCCGACTGCATTACGTTCAGGATTGCCGCGCGGGTCATCCGCATCATGTGCGCCAGAACAACCAGCGTCAGAACGGCAATCGGCAGGGCGATGGCGTTCAGCTTCTCGAACAGGCTCATGTTGTCGTTGACCATGGCCACTGACGGGAACCAGCGCAGCTGCACCGCGATGAAATACATCAGCACGTAGCCGATCAGGAACTCGGGGATCGAGATCGAGGCCAGGGTGACGGCGGAGATCATCTTGTCGGGCCAGCGGTCCTTGAAGCGGACGGCCAGCAGTCCGAGGAAGATCGCCAACGGAACCGCAACCACGGCAGCCCAGAAGGCGAGGAACAGGGTATTCCAGAAACGGCTGCTGAGAGCCTGGGCGATGTCCTGGCCGCTGGTCAGCGCGGTGCCAAGATCGCCCTGCATGGCGCCGAAGAGCCAGGCAAAATAGCGTTGTACGGGAGGATCGTTCACACCCAGCTCAGCCCGCAGGTTGGCCAGTGCCTCCGGTGTTGCCGACTGACCCAGGATCGATTGCGCAACGTCGCCCGGCAGAACGATGGTGCCGGCGAAGATCACGATTGAGATGAGCAACAAAAGAAGGAGGCTCAGCGCAATGCGCTGAGCCAGGAGTTTTACGATCGGAGACATATTAGGCTTTGACCCACAGCTTGCTGGCTGCATAGCCGTTCATCAGAACCTGGCCCGGGATGCCTTCGACCCAGCCGTCGACATTGTCGGTGGTCGCTTCGACGAAGTCGTTGAACATCGGGCAGATCAGGCCGCCTTCGTCCCGCAGGATGGTCGACATGTCGGCATACATCTGCGTCCGCTTGGCAACGTCCAGTTCGCCGCGCGCTGCCACCAGCATCTGGTCGAACTGCTCGTTGTTGAAGCGGGTGTCGTTCCAGTCCGCGGTGGACAGATAGGCGGTGGTGAACATCTGGTCCTGGGTCGGACGGCCGCCCCAGTAGCTGGTGCAGAACGGCTTGGCGTTCCAGACTTCCGACCAGTAGCCGTCGTTCGGCTCGCGCTTGACGTCCAGCTGGATGCCGGCGCTGGACAGCGACTGCTGGAACAGCGCGGAGGCATCGGGTGCGCCCGGGAAGGAGTTGTCCGAGGTGCGCAGCAGGATAGAGCCGTCGTGGCCCGCCTTCTTCAGGTGGTGCATCGCCTTGTCCGGGTCGAACTGGCGCTGTTCCAGCTCGGTGTACATCGGATAGGAGGCGTTGATCGGGGTGTCGTTGCCGACAGTGCCGTAGCCGTTCAGGATCTTGTCGACCATTTCCTCGCGGTTGATGCCGTATTTCAGCGCCATGCGCACGTCGTTGTTGTCAAACGGTGCGGTGTTGCAATGCATGATGAACACATAGTGGCCCGCCGCGGAGGTCGAGTGCACGGTGATGTTCGGTGCGCGGTCGACCAGTTTTGCGGTGCGCGGGGGCACCCGGTCGATCACGTCCACCTGGCCGGACTGCAGCGCTGCGACGCGGGCGGTGTCGTCGTTGATGACGATGATTTCCACGGTGTCCGCGTTGCCCAGATCACCCCAGTAGTTCGGGTTCTTCTCGGCCACGAAGCGCACGCCCATGTCGGAGGACTTCATGATGTAGGGGCCGGTGCCGATGGCGGCTGCCGGATCGTCATTGCCGCCGTTCGGCTGGATGATCAGGTGGTAGTCGGCCAGCAGGTAGGGCAGGTCGGCGTTCGGGCTGTCCAGTTCGAAAACAACGCTGTCGCCGTCTGCGCGCACGTCCTTGATGCCGCGCATGATGCCCAGGGCGCCGGACTTGGTGTCTTCACCGCTGTGGCGCTCCATGGTTTTGACCACGTCGTCAACCGTGACGCTCTGGCCGTTGGAGTAGGTCACGCCGGAGCGCAGCTTGAAGGTCCAGGTCTTGGCGTCGGCAGAGGCTTCATAGCTTTCGGCCAGCTTGCCCTCGATGCCGCCGTCGTCGGCCAGCTCGACCAGGGTTTCACCCCACAGACGGGTGACCATCAGGCCAACGGTGTTGGTGACCAGCGCCGGGTCCAGGCTGTCGGTGGTGGAGCCGCCCTGCAGGCCGAGGCGGATGGTGCCGCCCTTCTGCGGGCCGGCCGCCTTGGCGGCGGTGGACAGCAGCAGGTTCGCGGATACGGCGGTAAAGCCCAGTGCGGCGGCTTTGCCCAGGAAATCACGGCGTGACAGTTTGCCTGCCGCGGCCTGGCTGGCCAGATACTGCATATGTCGGTTCATTGAGTTCTCCCGATTGGTTGCGGTGCTGAGGCACCTGTTTTTTTGATTGGCGATTTAAGATTTGCGTATTTACCGCTAACTCGCAAGCGTTATTAGCGCTACGCCGGGGAAGCCATCTGCACGGTTTCGTGCGGCACAAACAGTGGGTGTCGCCTTTCTCAAGTAAGGTGCCGTTTTTGCGGTCTCTGTCCTGTGTAAAGCAAAAAAAGCGCTGGAATACGACAGGAAATATTGATGCGGAGAAATTGCGGATTTTTTGCGAATCTGCCCGGCGGGCAAGGCCGACAGGCCGCCCAAGGGACAGAATCGGTGCTTTCCGGTCTAAAAACGCCCTCTACGCCGCCAACTGACCTGCCCGGTATGGCGGTTGGACCACAACGGGCAGCGGCAATGCGGCGCGCTGGCAGGCTGGGCTCCAAGGGGCGGATCAGGGGTGTTCAGTATCCATCCAGATGGTCACCGGACCGTCATTCAGCAGGCGCACCTTCATGTCGGCGCCGAACCGGCCTTTTGCAGTTTCCAAACCCAGCGCAGACAGCTGGTCCGCAAAATATTCATAGAGCCGTTCGCCCTCAGCCGGGGCCGCAGCGGTGGAAAAGCCGGGCCGGTTGCCGCGCTTTGTGTCGGCCGCCAGGGTAAACTGGCTGACCACCAGCACGCCGCCGCCGGTATCCAGCACCGAACGGTTCATTTTGCCTGCGTCGTCCTTGAAGATTCTCATCTTGGAAATCTTGGCGGCCAGTTGGTCCGCCTGCGCCTCGCTGTCACCGGCCATCGCACAGACCAGCACCAGCAGCCCGGGACCGACCTCGCCGATAACCTCGCCATCGACTGTCACAGAGGCTTCGCTGACCCGTTGGATAAGTGCGCGCATGTCTACTCCTGCCTTTGATTTGTTTTGACCTGCAGGCCATTGCCCGATTGTCCGCAACTGCTCTAGCGCCTTTGCCGGGCACTGGCGAGGCCGCGGCCTGAAAATTTCCGGCACAGGCATTGCCTTTGCGCCGGATCAAGGCGGTGCGGCGGGGCAGGCGGTACAATGGGATGCAACAAGAAAGGAGGCTGAACAATGGTGGAAAAAACCGAACATGGCGGCTTCTGGCCGTCGCTATATGATCCTTTCCGCAGCTTTGGTGCGCGGCTGGCCGACTGGCTCACGCCCGCAACCGAGGCGTCCTCGGGCAAGGAAGCCTATGACATCGCGATGGAGCTTCCGGGTGTTTCGCTGGAGGATGTCGAGCTGACCGTGGACAACGGCGTGCTGACGATCCGCGGCGAGAAGAAGACACAGTCCGAGAAGAAGGGCGACACCTGGTATTTCAGCGAGCGCCAGTATGGCGCCTTCCGCCGGTCCTTCCGCCTGCCGGAGGATGCAGACGGGCAGGGGGCCTCGGCCCGGATGGAGGACGGCGTGCTGCATATCGCAGTGCCGAGGAAGGCGCTGGAACAGCCGGAGACCGCCCGCAGGATCGAAATCAGCAAAGGCTGACAGGGAGGCCGGCCAAGGGTTCCGGCTCAGAACCCGGGGAAAGGAACCGGCCGGTTCAGGAAGGGGGCGGCAGCGTCCCCTTCCGTTTTTGCAGGGTTACTGCTGGCTGGCGACCAGGGCGATCCCGGCACCGATCAGCAAGGCCAGCAGCACGGCAAAGGCAATTTTCCAGGCTGAATAAGGCCGCTCGCCCTGCACCCGGCCGGATTGGCCGTTGACCACAAAGCGATAGGTCTTGCCGCGGTATTTGTAAGCGGCGAGCCAGACCGGCAGCAGGATGTGCTTGAAGGTTACCTCAGACACTTTGGTGTCGATATGGGCAATCCGCTGGCGGTCGCCGCCGATGTCAAAGCGCACGTCACGCTCGATCACCCGGTCCATCTTCTGCCCGGCCTCGGCAAAACCAGCCTCCAGATCCACGGTGTAGGCTTCAGCCCGGAAGCCTGCCAGATACTGCGGCTGGTAAGGTTCCAGCTGCGCCAGGTCCCAGGGCTCCAGCCCCTCAGTGTATTTTTTGGGCAGGCTTTTTGAGGCCAGCACCAGCACATCATCGAAAAACCGCTGCACCCGGCCCGAGGCGGGCGTCCAGCGTACCTTGGCGACCTGCCGGGAGCGGGTCTTGCCTTCGTGCTGGAAGGTTTCGGTCACATAATAAACGGTGCCGCGCTGGCCGGTGTAGCTGCTGTGGGTCTGGGCGTCATAGGTCCAGTAAGGCACATAGATGCCCTGCATCCGCCGTCCCTTTCGGGCGTATTCTCTGAGGCCGTTCGGGGCAAACCACAGGCCGCCCAGCCAATCCGTCATCGCCTTGTGCGCGGCGCGTTCTTCAACCGCAAAGGGCAGCACGCCTTTGGGTTTGATGTGCCGGTTCTCACCGGTGCCGGTCACCACAGGCGTTGCGCAGAACGGGCATTCCTTGGCGTGGGTGTCCGGATCGAATTCCACCTGCGCGGCGCAGTTGGGGCAGGTGGAGACCCTCGTCACTTCGATCTCTGCCTCGGGCAGCTGATCGGCCACGGCAGCGCGGAAATCCAACTCCTGCAGGGCGGATCCCTTCCAGGGTCCGCTGCGGATGCTTTCGGTGTGGCCGCAATGGCCGCAGGTCAGCGTGCCTTTGGCCGGGTCATAGGTGTAATCGGCACCGCACTGCTCGCACGGGAAGCGGTGGGTCTCATCGTCGGGGGCAGGCACGGTTTCGGCGGGCGGCGGCGGGGGCATCGTCACGGGGGGCAACCTGTCGGCAGTGTCAGTCAAGCGGGCTGGGCAGCGGCTGGCTGCCCTGCGGCGGTGTCACCCGGCTGGCGGCGCCGGCGGCGGGGGAGGCGGCGGCAGGATGGTGAACAGCTGTGCAAGCTCCATCACTTCGCCTGCGCGTTTCCAGCCGTCCTGGCCCGGGGTCCAGACGTGGGTCTCGCGTGTCAGGGTGCCGTCCTGCGCCATCCGCCCCATCCGCGCCTTGGAGAACGGACCAGAGGTCTGCCCGTCCACCGCAATGTGCCAGACGTGCTCCACCGGCGGCGGGGGCGGCGCCACGGGCGCTGCCGGCTGCGGCGCAGCGGGTTCGGGCCGCGCTCCCCATGGCCCGGACGGCTGACCCGCTGCCTGAGAGGCGGCGCCTCCCTGCAGAGCCTGGCCCATCTGCTGCGCCATCGCCATACCCATGCCCATTCCCATTCCGGCACCCATGCCGCTGTTCGGGGTCTTGGCGGCGGCGGTCATCGCCTCAGCTGCCGAAAACTGAGTGTAGCGGCCCAGATCGCCCAGCACGCCCATCTGGGTGCGCTTGTCCATGGCTTCCTCCACCGCAGGCGGCAGCGAGATATTCTCAATGTACAGCTCCGGCATCATCAGGCCGTAGTCGGCCAGGGTGCCGGAAATCTCTGCCGCCACCAGTTTGCCCAGGTCGGCAGTATTGGCGGCCATGTCCAGAACCGGAATGCCGGAGCCGGCAATCACGCGGGAAAACTCCTGCACGATGATATTGCGGATCTGATAGGAGATCTCGTCCATGGTGAATTCACCATCGGTGCCGACGATCTCGCTCAGGAAGCGGGCCGGGTCGGCGACCTTGATCGTATAGGTGCCATAGGCGCGCAGCCGGACGGGCCCGAATTCCGGGTCGCGGCAGATGATCGGGTTCTTGGTGCCCCATTTCAGGTCGCTGAAACGGGTGGTGTCGACAAAGTAGACCTCAGACTTGAACGGCGACTGGAAGCCGTGGTCCCAGTGCTGCAGCGTGGTCATGACCGGCATGTTGTTGGTCTCGAGCATGTAGAGACCGGGGGTGAACACATCCGCCAGCTGACCCTCGTGCACGAACACTGCCGCCTGGCCCTCGCGCACCGTCAGCTTGGCGCCGTATTTGATTTCATGGCCTTCGCGTTCGAACCGCCAGACCATGGTGTCATGGGTGTCATCCACCCAATGAATGACATCAATGAATTCGCCTTTGAGAAAATCGAAAATACCCATGTTTCAGGTCCTCTTCCTGTGGCGGCCTAAAGTTCCTGGCCCATCGCCTCGCGGGCGAGAATGCGGATCAGGGGGCGGGCCTCTTCCAGGCTCATCCCCACCTTCAGTCTTGGATCATACAGCATCTGCAGCAGCTTTTCGTCAAAGCTGGTCAGCAGCGCAAATTCGTCGTCATCGTTGAAGATCGAGGGGCGCGCACGCGGGCTGTCGTTCCTGAGGCCCAGCCCTTGTGCCACTTCCTCGTGCACGCAGCTCTTGCGCACCAGGTCGGGATGCTCTGCCCGGATCAGTGCAACCCCGCGGGTATAGGACAGCGGATCTCCCTGCGGCCCGCCTGCCACCACCAGGCAATAGTAGCTGCGCGGCGGCGCAGCCAGCAGCGACAGGTCGCGGGCACTGATCGCGGGCAGCAGTTCGCGCACCCGTTCAGCGACATACGCGCTGTCGTCGAGGCTGGCAAAGATCACGTGGAAATTGGCCCTGCCGCTGACGGTGCTGATGGAATGGCCGGTGATCCGCGCCAGCCGCGCGGCGTATTCGGCCAGTGTTTCCCGGTCCTGCACCCGCTGGCCCGCTTGCACCGAGGGACCGAACTCCGCTGCGATCCGGACCGGGCCGGACCAGCGGCCGAGCCCCCCGGAAATGCCGGACCCGCCGTATTCATCATAGAAAGCCAGTTGCTCGAAGCTTGCCGCCAGATCCTCGGCGTCAAACGGTGTGTCCGGCCCGCCGCCGTCAGTGCGCAAAAGGCCGCGGGTCAGCAGGTCCCGCTCCAATGCGTTGTAGTAGTAGGCCAGCTGGGCGCTGTCGGCAGAGGGTTTGTAGACCGCAGGCTGGGGCACTGCAGGCCGGGCCTGCGGCACTAGAGATTCTGCCTGGTCAAAGGGCAGGCATGCGCTTAAAGCGGCCAGCACGGCAAAGGCCGCTGCGCTCTTCCAAAGTGTATGGATTGCCTGCACTCCCGCTGCCTTTCTTAACCCGGCACAGCGGTGCCGGCGTTGTCGCCAACCCCGTCGCGCCGCGCCTTGGCAGCGGCCAGCGTATCGCGCAACTCCGCTTCCATTTTCTGCAGATCTTCCTCGGCGGCAGCGCGTTTGGCCTTGCCCTCGTCGGCGATCTTGAGACTGTCCTGAATGGTGCCGATCAGATCCGCATTGGCCTGTTTCACCGCTTCGATATCAAACACTCCGCGCTCCATTTCCTTGCGGATCATCTCGTTCGATTGGCGCAGGTTGGCGGCGTTGGAGGTCAGGAGTTCATTGGTCAGGTCATTGGCATCGCGCACTGCCGCCGCGGCCTGGGCCGAACGCTGGATGGTCAGGGCCTGCGCCAGCTGAGTTTCCCACAGCGGCACGGTGTTCACCAGGGTGGAGTTGATCTTGGTCACCAGCGACTTGTCGTTTTCCTGCACCAGCCGGATCGAGGGCAGCGACTGCATGGTGACCTGGCGGGTCAGCTTCAGGTCATGCACCCGCCGCTCCAAGTCATCGCGGGCGGCACGCAGGTCGCGCAGCTCCTGCGCCTTCATCACCTGATCGCCTTCGGGGGCTGCCTGCACCTCGGCTTCCTTGGCCGGGATGGCGGTGCCGTCCAGTTCTGCCAGCTTGGCTTCGCCTGCGGCAATATAGAGTGCCAGCTCATCATAGAATTGCAGCGTCTTTTCATAGAGAAGATCGAGCGATTTGATGTCTTTCAGCAGGGTGTGCTCGTGGCCCAGGAGGTCGTCGGTGATCCGGTCGATCTGCCCCTGCACGGTTTCATAGCGCGCGGTGAATTTCACGAAGGGCGTCGCCTTGCCCAGAAGCCGCTCCCAGAAGGTCGCCTTGCGGCGCACGTCCAGTTCGGAGACCGAAAAGCCGCGGATCGTGGCCACGATATTGCGTAAGGAGTCCCCCGCAGGCCCCACGTCCTTGTTGCGGACGTCAGACAGCATTGCCTGGCTGATGGTCTGCAGTTCAGCCTGTGCGGCAGAGCCGAAATGGATGATCGAGTTGGTGTCGTCCATGTCGATCTGGTCCATCCGCTGCCGGATCGCCTCACTGGTCGGTTCATCGGCCTGTTCCAGGGGCTGAACCTCTGCCACGGGTTCGGGCAGTTCGATGGCGGTGACTTCGGTGACCAAGGCTTCGGCCTGGGCGGCCTTTTGTTGAACGGCTTCAGACATGAATGGCTCCCCTTAATCAGTTCTGGTCCAGATGGACCCCTTCACGCTGCAACCGGTCGCGCAGCACATCAATTTCAATGGTCAGGTCCGTGCGGTCCTCCACCAGCATTTTGCGGGTGCGCGCGGCAAAGTTTTGTTCCAGATCGTCCAGCAGTGCCAGGTAATCGGCGCGGGCCTGGGCGTCCTGGCTGCGGGCATAGATATCGGCGAATTTCACCGTCGCATCGCGGGCGCCCTGCAAATAGACGGTCAGGTACTTGCGGGCGGCGGTCAGGTCGCGCGGGTCTTCCTCCACCGTGCGGAACAGCTCGCGGGCGACGGACTGGAACTGCTCCACCCGCGCCTCGACCTTGCGGTCCCGGGCGCGCAGAGCGGCGTTCGTCATCGCGGCAAGGCTCTGCTCCGCCTCATCCACCGCGCGGGCGACCCGGGACTGCTGGAAATCGTCGACGCCCTCGACGCCCTTGTCCTGCAGCGGGTCGATGCCAAAGGCGGTGATATGCAGGCCCGCTGCAGCGGCGCCGTAAACGGCGGCATTCAGGATGCCCGGTTCGGCCTTCCAGGCCGCCAGCGCCGCGCCGCCGCCGGTCAGAAGTGCTGCCAGGATCTTGCGGGGCAGGGCGGGCTTGCGTGCCACCTTGCGGGCGCCGTAGGCGGCTTCGGCCTTCAGCCCCTCGCGCAGCAGGAAGGCGCCGCCGGTCCAAAGCCCCGCGCCGATCAGCCCCAGCGCAAGTCCGGTGGCGCCGTCGTTCAGGGAAAGCAATGTCAGGATGGCGGGCGGCAGGAACATCAGGTTGGCGCGCATGCCAACCGGGTCCACCTGGGCGTTGCGGAAGGATTGCTGCGCGGGCTTGTCCTGCGGCGAGGGTTTCCCATCCGGGCTGAACTTGCCGCCGTAACGCTGTGCCATGCGGTCAGCCCCCCACGATCCAGCCGGTGCTTAGGCCGAACATCAGGATCAACAGGGCAGCATAGGCAAGTTTCTGCACGCGAAAGGCCCCCCAGACCGCCAGCGAAGACTAACTGATTGGAAATCTAGGGGATAGCGGGCGTTGTTGCTAGGGGGAAGTCTGCGGGAATTGGCTCAGCGGCGGGGATTCTTGCCGATCGGACGCTTGCCGCCGCCGCGCTGGGTGGGGCGGTCGCTGCGCGGTGCTGCGGGCTTGCCGCCCGGTTTGCCGGTTTTCGCCGGTGCCTTGCCAGCCGGTTTGCCGCCTGGCTTACCCATAGGCCGGCCAGCAGGCTTGCCGCCGCGGGACCGGGTGGGGCGGCCGACCGGCTTTTCCTCTTCCGGTTCAAGCCCCAGCTGATCGCGCACCACACGCGGACGCAGTTCTTCCACGTCGCCCGGTTTCAAGTCGCCCAACTGGAACGGCCCGTAGGACACCCGCAGCAGCCGGTTCACGCTATAGCCGATATCCTCCATCGCGCGGCGGATTTCACGGTTCTTGCCCTCGCGCAGGCCCACGGTCAGCCAGGCATTTGCGCCCTGCTGGCGGTCCAGCGACACGGTCATCGGCTGGAACTTCTCCCCCTCGATCACCAGGCCCTTGCGCAACGGGGCAAAATCCTCGTCTTTGGGGCGGCCGTTGATCCGCACCCGGTAGCGGCGCAGCCAGCCGGTGGCGGGCAGCTCCAGCTTGCGCTTGATGCCGCCGTCATTGGTCAGCAGCAAGAGACCTTCGGAGTTGAGGTCGAGCCGTCCCACCGTCATCACCCGCGGCATTTCCTCTGGCAGCTCGTCAAAGATCGTCTTGCGGCCTTTTTCGTCGCTGTTCGACGTCACCAGGCCGGTGGGCTTGTAATACAGCCACATCCGCGGCGCCTCGGCCTCCGGAAGCGGCTGGCCGTCGACACTGATCCGGTCTGCCGCGGTCACGTTCAGCGCCGGGCTGTCGATCTTCTTGCCGTTCACCGAAACGCGGCCCTCCGCAATCATGCGCTCGGCTTCGCGGCGCGAGGCAACGCCGGCGCGCGACAGGACCTTGGCGATGCGGTCGCCCTCAGGCGCGGCGCCTTCGGGTTTGGAAGGCGCTTTGCGGGGCTGGGATTTCGGGGCCGGTTTGCCCTTGGGGGATGCGGGTATTTTGCTCATGCCCGTGCCATAGAGCATTCCGCCGCCTTGCGAAAGCGGGCAATCGAGGGCGGGCAAAGTGTGGTGAGGGCAGAGCCCGGCCGCGGGCGGGAAACGAAGCGCCCGCCCATGGGGGCGGACGGGCGCTGCCCGGCGTTGCCGCCGGGCCGAAACTTTTCTAAGTGTATAGCCTTGCTGCATTCAAGCTGAGCGGAGCGTATGGCATTCAAATCGCATATGGATAAGGCGCTGGCTGAGGCGCGGGCGGCGGCAGAACGCGGCGAGGTTCCCGTGGGTGCCGCGCTGATCGCGCCGGACGGGCAGGTGGCGGCGCTGGCAGGCAACCGCACCCGCGAACTGAACGATCCCACCGCCCACGCCGAGATTCTGACAATCCGCGCGGCCTGTGCCGCCTTGGGCAGCGAGCGGCTCACGGGCTACGACCTCTATGTGACGCTGGAGCCCTGCGCGATGTGCGCCGCGGCCATCGCCGCCGCACGCATCCGCCGGGTGTACTACGGCGCCGCTGATCCCAAGTCCGGCGGCGTGGCGCATGGCGCCTGTGTGTTCTCCCATCCGCAGGCGCATCACGCGCCTGAGGTCTATGACGGGATAGCGGAAGGCGAGGCCAGCGCGCTGCTCAAGGAGTTCTTTGCCGGCAAACGCTGATCATGGAGCATGTGACGTGCCGTTGCTTCGCTGGCCGGTTGTACCTGTAGGTCAAATGTCCTAGGTTCCATTTAGGTTAAACGTCCTAGGGGTGGAGATGCCACAGCCAGCAACCAAAGACAGGATCGCTGAGGCCGCGGACCAGCTGTTCTATGAACGCGGGTTCGAGGCGACGTCGTTTGCGGATATCGCCGCGGCGGTCGGCATCTCGCGCGGCAATTTCTATTATCATTTCAAAGCCAAGGACGAGATCCTTGAAGCGGTGATCGCGCGCCGCTTGGCTTCGACCCGCACCATGTTGAACACCTGGCAGGCGGAAGGCGCCGGCCCGGAGCAGCGGATCATCTGCTTCATTCGCATCCTGATCGCCAACCAGGCCAAGATCACCCTGTACGGCTGTCCGGTCGGCACGCTGGTTGCGGAGCTTGGCAAGCTGAACCATGCGGCGCAGGATCAGGCAAATGCGGTTTTTACCCTGTTCCGGACGTGGCTCTGCCGCCAGTTCGAAGAGCTGGGCTGCGGCACGGAATCGGATGCCCTGGCCATGCACCTGCTGGCACGCAGTCAGGGGGCTGCAACGCTGGCTCAGGCTTTTGGCGATGTGGATTTCATCAACCGCGAAGTGGCGCTGATGCAGGACTGGCTACGCGGTCAGCTGCCACAGGATCATCCCCGTTAATACGCATCACAGGAGACAAACATGTATTTCATTTTGCTGACATTTGCAGAGCAGAAGGGCCGCCTGGCCGAGTTTCTGGATGGCCACAAAGCCTGGCTGCAGCAGGGGTTCGAGGACGGGGTTTTTCTTGCTGCCGGCTCCATGACCGATGGCGAGGGTGGCGCGATCCTCGCCGTGGGCGAAAGCGAGGAGGACCTGTTCGCCCGTGTCGCGCAGGATCCTTTTGTGACCGGCGGCGTGGTGGAGCCGGAGATCATCGGCGTGGCGCCGACCATGATGGATCCCCGGCTGGATTTCCTGCGGGGCGGCGAATGAGCCGCATTTTCACCGCAGCCGATGGTCATAGCCGCTGTGCCTGGGCTGGCTCGGCGCCGGATTTCCTGCGGTACCACGACGAGGAATGGGGCTATCCGGTGGGCGAGGATATCCGCCTGTTCGAGAAGGTGTGCCTCGAAAGTTTCCAGTCCGGTCTCAGCTGGCGGACCATTCTCGACAAGCGCGAGAACTTCCGCGCCGCCTTTGCCGGGTTTGATTTCAACAAAATGGCGGAATTCGGCGTAGCGGATGTGGAACGGCTGCTGCAGGACAAGGGCATCATCCGCCACCGCGGCAAGATCGAAGCGGTGATCAACAATGCTGCGCGCGCCCAGGAACTGGTGGCGGAGGCGGGCTCGCTGGCAGCGTTTTTCTGGAGTTTCGAGCCGAAGGCGGAAGACCTGCCGGAGCCGCAGACCGTCTCCACCAGTCCTGAATCCGTGGCGCTGTCCAAGGCGCTCAAGAAACGCGGCTGGAAATTTGTCGGCCCCACTACCGCCTTTGCCTTCATGCAGGCGATGGGGCTGATCAACGACCACGCCCGCGGCTGCATCTGCCGCGAGAAGGCGGCTGCAGCCCGTGCGGCGTTCACCGTGCCGCAGACGAAACCGGCGGCTTGAAACGCGTCCGCGCCGGGCCGCAGGCCCGGAGCCACGCCCAACGGGAGCGGAACTGCCTGACAGATCCGGCGACGGGCGGGAGAGAGCCTTTACACCGCGCGGCTCAGACTTCGATTGCCTTCATCACTTCCGGCTCAATGACATCGACGCCGGGCAGCCCTTCGGTCAGGTCCTTGGCGTCCTGCTCCAGGACCGGGAAGCTCTTGTAGTGGCAGGGAATCACCGTTTTGAAATTGAAATAACGCTTCGCCGCATAGGCGGCTTGTTTCATGTCCATGGTGAAATGGCCGCCCGCCGACAGGATGCCAACGTCCGGCTTGTAGTAATCGCCCATCCACTCCATGTCGGCCATGATCGCGGTGTCGCCGGACAGGTAGACCGTCTTGCCCTCCGCCATCAGCATGTAGCCCACTTCCGAACCGCCGGTGCGCAGCCCGTCCTGGGTGTTGAAGGTGGAGCTGTGGGAGGCCGGAACCATCGCAACCTTGACGCCGCCGAGGTCCACCGTGCCGCCCTTGTTGAACCCGGTAGTCTGCACCCCTTCGGTCTCGCCCCAGAGGCCCATCAGGTCGTATTGCCCCACCACCGGCACCTCAAGCCGCTTCGCCAAGGGCAGTACGTCCACCACATGGTCGAAATGCACGTGGGTCAGCAGGATATGAGTGGCACCTGCAACCGCCGCCTCGTGGCTTTCTTCGGGCAAGACCGGGTTGCCGCTCAGCCAGGGGTCCACCAGCAGCACCAGGCCGCTTGTTTCGATACGGAATGAGCCGTGGCCCAGCCAAATGATCTTCATCGGTTTTTCCTCCCGTTGGCCTTGCTGTTGTCGTTGGCGGCAGCCTAACAGGCTGCGGGCGAAAAGGAATGCGGACGTGCCGGAAATTATGCCTGCGGGTCTGATTGCCGCCCGGCCACCCGTTGCAGGCTTGCAGCGCAGGCGGCACGGCGGTAAATGCCTACCCAACACCAGATGAGGGTTTCCATGTCGATTGACCAAAGCACCGCCGCCAAGGTGGCCAAACTGGCCCGGATCAAGGTCGAGGACGACGCTCTGCCGGCGCTGGCAGACGAGTTCAACAACATCCTGGGCTTCATCGAGCAGCTGAACGAGGTGGATGTCGAGGGCGTCGAGCCGATGACCTCCGTCACCCCGCAGCGCCTGAAGCGCCGGGTGGATGAAGTCACCGACGGCAGCCAGCAGGACAAGGTGCTGGCCAATGCGCCGGACGCCCGCGAAGGCTTCTTCGCAGTGCCCAAAGTCGTGGAGTAGTGAGCAGCGTCTTGGAAACCGTCCGGGGGACGGTTTCAGCTGTGAACGGGCGGAGCCCAATGACATTTGCCTAAGAGAGGCGATAAAATGACCGAACTCAATAAATTGACCCTGGCAGAGGCCCGCGATGCGCTGCGCAAGGGCGATACCACCTCCGTTGAACTGACCGAGGCCTGCCTCAAGGCAATCGACGCGGCTGATGCGCTCAATGCCTTCGTGCACAAGACGCCTGAGCTGGCAATGGAACGCGCCAAGGCTGCGGACGAGCGCATCAAGGCGGGCAATGCCCCCTCAATGTGCGGCCTGCCAATCGGCATCAAGGATCTGTTCTGCACCAAGGGTGTGCCCTCGCAGGCGGCCTCCAAGATCCTCGAAGGCTTCAAGCCGGAGTATGAATCCACCGTCAGCCAGAAGCTGGCCGATGCCGGCTCCGTCATGCTGGGCAAGCTGAACATGGATGAGTTCGCCATGGGCTCCTCCAACGAAACTTCCGTCTACGGCAACGCCGTCAGCCCCTGGCGCCGCGGCAATGACGATGCCCAGCTGACCCCGGGCGGCTCCTCCGGCGGTTCCGCCTCTGCCGTGGCAGCAGACCTCTGCCTCGCGGCCACCGGCACCGACACCGGCGGCTCGATCCGCCAGCCCGCTGCCTTCACCGGCACCGTTGGCATCAAGCCGACCTACGGCCGCTGCTCGCGCTGGGGCATCGTTGCCTTTGCCTCCTCGCTGGATCAGGCCGGCCCGATGACCAAGTCGGTGCGCGACGCCGCCATCATGCTGGAAGCCATGTGCGGCCACGACCCGAAGGATTCGACCTCTGCCGAACTGGCGGTTCCGGATTTCGAGGCGATGCTGACCGGCGACATCCGCGGCAAGAAGATCGGTATCCCCAAGGAATATCGCATGGACGGCATGCCGGGTGAAATCGAGAAACTGTGGTCCGATGGTGCCGAGATGCTGAAGGCCGCCGGTGCCGAGATCGTCGATATCTCGCTGCCCCACACCAAATACGCACTTCCGGCCTACTACGTGATTGCCCCGGCTGAGGCCTCCTCGAACCTGGCGCGCTATGATGGCGTCCGCTACGGCCGCCGCGCCACGCTGGAGGCTGGTGACGGCATCACCGAGATGTACGAGAAGACCCGCGCCGAGGGCTTCGGCCACGAAGTGCAGCGCCGCGTCATGGTCGGCACCTACGTGCTGTCGGCCGGCTTCTACGACGCCTATTACAACCGCGCCCGCCGCGTCCGCACCCTGATCAAGAAGGACTTCGAGGACGCTTTTGCTGCCGGTGTCGACGCAATCCTGACCCCGGCCACCCCGTCCGCTGCCTTTGGCCTTGGTGAGATGACAGAGGCAGATCCGGTGCAGATGTACCTGAACGACGTGTTCACCGTCACCGTGAACCTGGCGGGCCTGCCGGGTGTCGCGGTGCCTGCAGGGCTGGACAGCCAGGGCCTGCCGCTGGGGCTGCAACTGATCGGCAAGCCCTGGGAAGAGGGTGATCTGCTGAACACTGCCTATGCGCTGGAGAATGCGGCCGGCTTTGTAGCCAAACCGCAGCAATGGTGGTAAACCTCTGCGCAAGCAATTGAGCAGAGCTGACAGGTACCCCATGCGCGCATTCGCATCTTACGCCGCCGCAGGCAGCCTTCTGGTTATGGCTGCCTGTTCCCCCCAGGTTCCGGACAGCGCCGCGGGCGTTGGCATCGACGGCGACCCGTTTGCGCCGCCGCCGGCCGCAGGCACCACCATCAATGGCGATCCGCTGGTGCCGCCGGCGCGGGTATCCACCGAGTCGGTGCCGTCCCCGTCAGGGGCGGCGCTACGCAGCGCTGCCGCCACCACTTCGGCCGGTACCTTCAGCACCGCTGCGGCGGCGTCCAGCGATGCCGATATCGCCCGCCAGACAGAGGCAGCCCTGGCCGCCTCGCGCAGCAGTTCCAGCACCGGCACTGCACCGCTGGATGCAAGCCCCTCCAACCCGGCGCCGGCGCTGATCGGCAACGCCAGTATTTCGGACGAGAATGACTTTGAGGCGGTTGCCTCCCGCCAGTCGATCGAAAGCGATGCCGCCCGGCTTGAGCGCCAGCGGTCGCAGTACCAGCAGGTGCAGCCCACTGCCGTGCCGCAGCGGGCCGGCGATACCGGGCCGAACATCGTCAAATACGCGCTCAGCACCTCCAACCCCAAGGGGGTGCGCCTCTATACTCGCGCAGGCATCAACCTGAAGGCCCGCAGCGCGCGCAACTGCGCCGAGTTTGCGTCGCCGGATCAGGCCCAGATCGCGTTCCTCGAAAGCGGCGGCCCTCAGCGGGACCGCAAGGTGCTGGATCCGGACGGAGACGGCTTTGCTTGCGGCTGGGATCCGGCGCCGTACCGGCTGGCCGTCCAGAACTGATGACGCCTGATACGGGCAGGGCTGATCAGCCAGGCGCCATTTGGCATCCCAGCCCGAACTTCGGGCCGCGCAGGGACGGTCTGACACCGTCCCTGATTGTTTTGCACTACACCGCTATGGACAGTGCGCGTGCGGCGCTGGAGCGGCTTTGCGATCCGGCAGCAGAGGTCTCCGCCCACTACCTGATCGGCGCGGATGGGACCCTCTGGCAGATGGTGGCCGAGGACAGCCGGGCCTGGCACGCGGGGGCAGGCGAGTGGGCCGGGCAGGAGGATATCAACTCCCGTTCTATCGGCATTGAGCTCGACAACCTCGGTACCCATCCTTTCAGCGCGCTGCAGATGGCGGTGCTCGAAGATTTGATGCAGGGCATCATGCAGCGCTGGAATATCCCGCCTGCGGGCGTGATCGGCCATTCCTGCATGGCGCCGGGCCGCAAGTTCGATCCGGGTCCCCGCTTTGACTGGGCGCGCCTGGCCCGGCAGGGGCTGGCTGCGGATGGCGGGGGCGCACCTCTGCCGCAGACAGTGACCTTCTCGCACTTCCGCACCGCCGCCGCCGCCGCCGGTTTCACGGCGCTTTCCGCTGATGAAACGCTGCTGGCCGCCGTACGCCTCCGGTTCCGCCCCTGGGCGCGCGGCCCGCTCTCTGCTGAAGATTTCCTGCCGCTTGCCTAAGAGACCGGCGGGCTTCTTTCTGGTTTGCAATACCCAGGGGTGAATTGGCCCCGGGGCCAAGAGGGGCAACGCCCCTGCCGCCGAACTATCCGCTTGACGCCGCGCGCCGTTGTTCCTACGCCTCACCCCGCGCAGAAGGCTGGATGGCCGCGGGGAGCGTCCGCTCCGCGAGGAAAGTCCGGACTCCATGAAGCAGCGGTGCCGGGTAATGCCCGGGCGGGGAAACCCGACGGAAAGCGCCACAGAAAACAGACCGCCAGCCTCCGGGCTGGTAAGGGTGAAACGGTGGGGTAAGAGCCCACCGCGCCCCTGGCAACAGGGGCGGCACGGCAAGCCCCACCGGGAGCAATGCCAAATAGGGTCCCCGCGCGGGCAGGTTCCGGTCTTCCGGAAAAACGCCGCTAGGTTCGCTTCAGCCGAGAGGGACCGGGTTGGCAGCTTGAGCGGCGCAGCAATGCGCCGCCTAGATGAATGGCCATCGATCCCTGCCTTACGGGGCAGGGGGGACAGGATCCGGCTTACAGGCCTTCTGCGCGTTTAATCGGCTCATAGACGATGGCCGGCCCGGGAATGCCCTTCAAATCGAACTCTCCGGCCTCTTGCAAACCCGCACCTATGGCCTGGGCTGTTGTCTCGCACAGCAGGATCTGCCCGCTGTCTGCCTTGTCGCACAGCCTGGCTGCCAGATTGGGCGCTGCGCCAATGGCGGCATAGTCCAGCCGCCCTTCGAAACCGATTTGCCCCAGTGTTGCCTCGCCAGTGGCAATCCCGATCCCCAAGCCGATCAGGCTGCTGCCGGTTTGGAACGGTTTCACGGCATCCGGAAAGGCTGCCTGCATCTGCTGCGCTAGTGTCAGCGCCCGCTTGGCCGGATCCTCGCAGGGCAATGGCGCGTTGAACAGGACCAGCAGGCCGTCACCCAGAAACCGCTCCAGAGTGCCGCCGGCCTCCTCGATCAGCGGGCCAGAGGCCTGATGGAAGGCGTTGAGCGCGGCGATCACCTGCTCAGGGGGCACCGCACTGGCAAAGGCGGTAAAGCCACGCAGGTCGGCAAACAGAACCGTCACGGTGCGGCGCTGGCTGTTCAGCAGGGTGCTGCCGCCGCCCGCGTTCACGATCATCGCCGCCACTGGCTCCGGCAGGAAGCGGCGCAGCCTGTTGGTCCGTTCCAGTTCTGCGACCTGCTGCGCCACCTTGCGCTCCAGCTGGCTGTTCCAGGATTGCAGTTCTTCCTTTTGCGCATTGACCTCCTCGTAGAGCGCGCCCAGTTCCCGGCTCATGCTGTTCACGTTCCGTGCCAGCCCGCCGAATTCATCCCGGTTTGAAACCCTGGCCCGGGCCGTGAATTTCCCGGAGGCGACCGCACTCAGGGTGCGGCCGATCTGCTCCACCGGCCACAGCACGGAGGAGGAAATTGCATAGCCTGCCAGCAGCGACAAAAGAACGGCTGCCGCGCTGGCCCCGATGACCAGGGCGCGGGCGCGCTCGTAGGCTCTCGCGGTTTCCTGTGCGCGCAGGTTCATCCGCCGTTCGATGTCCTTGGCGATTGTATAAGCATCGCGTTGCAGGCTCAGGGCGATTGGGGTGAACTGTTTATCGACCAGCTCCGCGACCTTGGCCGTCTCACCCGACCTGCGCGCCTGCACGAGGTCCGCCGCAACCCCCGGCAGGCGGCTTGCGGTTTTCTGCAGGTTTGCAAGCCGGGGATCCCTTGGCAGCTTCTGCCGTTCCACTTGCCGTGCGTAACGGGCGATGATCACCGTCAGGTCATTAGCTTCGTTCAGGGCCTGGGCAGAGGGCACCCCCATCCTTCCAGGAGACCCGGTTTTGCTGGACAGGGCAAATACCATGGTGTCGCCTGCACTTTGATAGATGCGGTTGTAAGCTGCGATCTGCTGCTGATCGCGGATCAGCAGGCGGGTTCGCTCATTTGCCTGCTGCAGTGTCTGCAACCCCAGAATGGCAAGCAGGATGACCAGCCCGGTCCCGGTCAGGAAGGCGGCCAGCAGCTTGTACCGCAGTGAAACCGACAGCCCGGCCACCGCCTGCACCAGAAGATTCGGCTGCGGATCTGTCTGGCTGGTCTCCCTGTGCTCAGGCATCGGCAGGGCTTTCGGTATGTGGCGCGACGGGTTATGCCAATAAAATGGGGCAAACAGCCGTTAAGGCCATGTTTCACCGTGTTTCAGCGGGGTTGCGCAGCCGAAAACCCCGGTTCTGCCGTCCGGGGCGGCAGATTTGGCCTTCCGGGGCGGCTTCCGGGCGATTTGGCTGTTGACTTGGGGCACAGGGCGGGTAAAAGCCGGGCTTCAGATAGGAATTTACCGAGAGGCCCCTGCCTTTTCGGACGCAGGAGAAGCACCATGGCGAAGCCGACCACCATCAAGATCCGCCTGAACTCGAGCGCGGGCACCGGCCACTTCTATGTGACCAAGAAAAATGCACGCACCATGACCGAGAAAATGGTTGTGCGTAAGTATGACCCGGTTGTGCGCAAGCACGTCGAGTACAAAGAAGGCAAAATCAAGTAAGCCTTCCTTTCGAGATGATTTCCGGAAACGGGTCGCGCTGCGCGGCCCGTTTTCTTTTGGGGCATGTGGTCCGTATGCCTGCTGCCTTCAATTGTCGGAAAAAGCTGCGCGCATTGTCCTGCGCCCCGGCACCTTCTCGCCCCATTTCACGCCTAGCCTGATGCCCTGGGTGAACAAATGAACGGGTGGATGTGCAGTGCGGGTTTTCTTCTTGGCAGCGGTAATGTCAGTGGCCGGGGCACCGGTTTCCAGTTTCTTTGAGACCAAGGCGGCGGTGCCGCTGCCCCCGGCGGTCAGCGTTGAGCCTTTGCCCGCAGCTGGAACTGCCGGGGAGGGCGGGACAGCCCGTCAGGTGGTTGCCGAGCATAGCGTCGGCATCAACGGACGCAGGCTGGCCCTCAGTGTGATGCGCGAGGGCAGCGCCGGTATTGCGGTGCTGAGCGCAGCCGGAACCAGTGCGGTGCCTGTATTGCCTGAGATTGCCGAGGTGCAATTGCTGAACTTGATCCGCAGCGTCTCAGGCTGCCGCGTGTACGGCGGCCTCAGTGAGCTTGCGGGCCGCCAGGGCATTGTTGCCATCTCCGCCGGCCTCGACTGTTCCGGGGGCTGACCTCAGGCGCGCCACTCTGCCACGGTCAGCACAGGTTCCATCCCCATGCCCTGCATCAGCGCGGCGGAGGCGCTGTTGAACGGCGCATAGGTGGCCGCAACCACGGTCGCGCCTTCCGCCAGCGCCCGCGTCCTCATGGCTTCCACCAGCGCCTTGCCAACACCCATCCGGCGCCTGGCTTCGGTGACGGAGATATGGTGCAGCATGGCGCGTTTCTCCGCCGCCCTGATGGGCAGGGCGGGGCGGTCCTGCAGTTCATAAATCAGGTAGCCCAGCAGCGCCCCCTGCGGGCTCTCAGCAGCTAGTGCATGGACGTTGTCCCCCTGCAGCCAGTCCTGCAGCCAGGCAGCCAGATCGTCGCTGCCAGGGGCCGGTACATGCCTCTCCGGCTGATGTTCCGCGTGCAGTGCGTGCAAGTCCTGCAACAATGGCAGCAAACGGCCTGCCTCGGACGCCGGGATCTCAATGATTTTCATGGGTGTTCCCCTTGTTATTGTTGTTCAAATGAAAAGGGGCGGATCGTTGAGATCCGCCCCTCGCTGTTTGGAATGTGGCCTGCGGTTATTCGCGGTTGCCAAGCAGCTGGAGCAGCATCATGAACATGTTGATGAAGTCCAGATACAGGCTCAGCGCGCCCATGATCGCGGACTTTGCCAGCCACTCCTGGTCGCCGGCATGGGCCATCTGCAGGTAGTCGTTCTTGATGCGCTGGGTGTCATATGCGGTCAGGCCCGCAAAGATCAGCACGCCGATCACCGAGATCGCAAATGCCATGGCGGAGGACGCCAGGAAGATGTTGACGATTGACGCCACGATCAGGCCGATCAGGCCCATGATCAGGAAGGAACCCATGCCGCTAAGGTCCTTCTTGGTGGTGTAGCCCACCAGCGACAGGCCGGCAAAGGCGATGGAGGTGATCAGGAACACCTGCACGATGCTTTCGCCGGTGAAAACCAGGAAGATCGAGCTGATCGACAGGCCCATCACGGTGGCAAAGACATAGAACAGCAGCTGCACGCCGGCCGCGGACATACGGTTGGCGGCGGCACCGATGCCGAAGATGAAGGCCAGCGGGGCAAACATGATCACCCACTTCAGCGGCGAGGCATAAAGCGCATAGCCGATGTTGGTCAGGTATTTGTCAGCGCTCAGCTGGGCCACGGCGTTGGCCGGGTCAGAAGTAACAGCCAGCCCGGCAATCGCCCAGGCGGCCAGGAAGGTGATGAACGTGCCTGCCGACATGGTGGCATAGACTTTGTTCATATGGGCGCGGAGGCCCTCATCAATCTGCTGGGCGCGGGCGCCTGCGGCAGAGCGGATGGTGTCGAATTGTGCCATATTGAATGGTCTCCGTAATCTACTCCCTTGCTGCCGGCACACGAAACGGACCGCGGGCCGCAGCTTTCCCGCCAAATATCGGGTGAAGCAGAGTTCGGTTCAAGTATTTCGGACAAAGAAATACATGAAAAACAACAAAACGGGCCGCGTTGAAGCGGCCCGTCTGCAAAGGTGCGCACGGTAAAGTCGGAGCTTACTCAGAAACTCCAGTGATCCGGCGCCTTCCAGAACCCGCCGCGGGCCTCCGCGTCCGCCTGGGCGCGGGTCACGCCGATGTCCTCCAGCGCGCGGGCGTCCAGCCGGGACAGCTGGCGGCGCTGGCGCCAGGCAGCCAGATGCAGCCGCAGGCGTGCGGTCAGGGAAAGCTGCGGTTTCACGCGGTGGCAAGAGGTGGTGCAGGCAGAGGTTGCGAGGGTCATGGGCTTGGTCCTTCAGTTGAGTTTGTGATGCATCCCTTCTGGGTGATCAATTGTGTTGATGAATATGGGCCTCTGTGGCATATTTTTAAAACGAATGTTTTTGATCCAATGAATCAGGTTTTGTGATGGTAAGAAATCTCGATATCACCACGCTCCGCTCCTTTGTGGCGGTGGCGGAATACGGCGGGGGGACCCGCGCCGCCGGTTTCCTGCATCTGACCCAGTCGGCGGTCTCGATGCAGATGAAGCGGCTGGAGGAACTGCTGGGGCTGGAGTTGCTGGACCGGTCCGGCCGTACCATTGCCTTGACAGCAGAAGGCGAGCAGATGCTGGGTTATGCCCGCAAGATGGTGGCGTTGAACGATGAGGTGATCAGCCGGCTGACCGATCAGGCCTTTGAGGGCGAGGTGCTTTTGGGGGTACCGCATGATGTGGTGCATCCGGTCATTCCCCAGGTACTGAAGCGGTTCAGCCTCAGCTATCCACGGGTTAATGTGAACCTCTGCACCTCCAACACCCGCGATCTGAAGACCGAGTTTGCACGCGGTGCCTTCGACCTGATCCTGACTACTGAGACCGGTGCGGGTGAGGGGGCAGAGAAGATCCACAGCATGCCGCTGCGCTGGGCCGGCGCGCCGGACGGATCGGTCTGGCGGCAGCGGCCCCTGCGGCTTGGCTTCTGCCGCAACTGCAGCTTCCGCCCGGTCGCCACGGCGGCGCTGGATGAGGCAGGCATCGAATGGGAAATGGCGCTGGACAGCGATTCCGACCGCACGGTTGAGGCGACAATCAGCGCCGACCTGGCGGTTGGGGTACTGATGGAAGGCACCCAGCCGTCTTATCAGGAACTGATCGGCCCGGGCTGCGGCTTGCCGGAGCTGCCAATGCAGCATATCAATCTTTACGGGGCAGAACGCGTGCATGCGCCCTATGTCGAGGAACTGGCGGAGTTCATCCGGCAGGGGTTCCAGGGACTATGGTCCACGCCGCTGCGCGCCGCCAGCTGAGCCGCAAGCAAGGGAGAGCTCCCGCGCCCGCAGGCTGCCCTGGCTTCGCCAGTGCATCCTTGGCGGCCTTGGGCCAGGCTCAGCGCCGCAGGCGCTGAGCCTGGCCCAACCGCTGCGGTGCATTTTGCAGAAATGCTCTGTCTGCGGGCGGGAGCCCTGACTGCTGCCGCTGGGCCTGTCAGCTGCCGTCCATGGTGATCACCACCTTGCCGGTGGATTTGCGGCTGCGCAGCAGTTCCAGCCCTTCGGCGGCCTGCGCCAGCGGCAGCGTGTGGCTAATATGCGGCTTGATGCGGCCTTCGCCATGCCAGGCGAACAGTGTCTCAAACGACTTGCGCACCGCATCGGGCCGGAACTTCATGTAGCCGCCCAGATAGAAGCCGATCACCGTCAGGTTCTTCACCAGCAGGTGATTGGCCGGGATCTGCGGCACCTCTCCGCCGGCAAAGCCCACCGGCAGCAGCCGCGCACCGGGGTTGGCGGACCGGAAGGCGGCTTTCCACACATCGCCGCCCACCGCATCATAAACTACATCGGCGCCCCCAAGCGCCTTGACCGCATTGCGCAGGTCCTCGCCGGCGTCGATCAAATGATCGGCGCCGGCAGCAGCGGCCACATCCAGCTTGTCCCGGCCGCGGGCCTGGGCAATCACCGTTGCCCCCATCAGCTTGCCGATTTCCACCGCCGTCAGCCCGACTCCGCCCGCGGCACCGGTTACCAGCAGGGTCTCGCCGGGTTGCAGGCGGGCACAGTGATCCAGCGCCATATGGCTGGTGCCATAGGCAATCTGCATCGCCGCGGCATGTTCGAAACTCATCGCATCCGGAATCCGGATCAGCCGGGCGGCATCAAAGACACCTGCCTCCGCCAGCCCGCCGGCGCCGCTGAACACTGCGACCCGGTCGCCAATTTCAAAGCCTTCCGTGCCATCACCAAGCGCCGTCACCACCCCGGCCGATTCCAGCCCCAGGGTAAAGGGAGGCGCAGGGGTGTCCTGATAGGTGCCCTTCATCATCAGAAGATCGGCAAAGTTCAGCCCGCAGGCACGCAGCGCAACGGCGGCCTCGCCTGGACCGGGTGCCGGGCATTGCGTTTCCGTCAGGGTTGCTGGTCTGTCAAAAGCGGAGACTTGGAAAGCCTGCATGTGTTCTCCTCACCTTTTGCGGGAATCGGCTTGATTCGCCGGGGCACACTGCCGGTGTGCCGCTGCAGCTTACACCTCGCTATTTCTGGGGAGGTACGCGATCCGCAGCCGCTTGGCAATAAAACGTTTGGAAAAATGCTGCGTGAAATCATGATCTTGGGTTGCAAGTCCCCGTCAAGGGCGACGGCAGCCTTGCAATCAACCGCAAGGGTTGTACACTTTTGCTCAGAGGTTGAAGACTGATCGTGCTGATGGGGATCGTGCTTCCGGCAGGCATACGAAGCTGCCAGAGCACTTTATTGGTAGAGCGGTCCGGAATTTGGCCAAATTGACAGTTAGGAGAAACGCATGGCTCATCCCGTAGACGTGCACGTGGGAAAGCGCATTCGCCACCGCCGGTGGCTGATCGGTATGACACAGCAGCAGCTTGCCGAGCAGGTCGGCATCAAGTTCCAGCAGATCCAGAAATATGAAACCGGTGCCAACCGGGTCAGCGCCTCCCGTCTTTGGGATATTTCCGATGCGCTGGAAGTTCCGGTGAGCTTCTTCTTCGAAGGCTTGCAGGAAGAGGGCAAGGCCCCGGCTGAGAAAGCCTCCGTGCCTGAGGACCTGATGGGGGACAAGGAAGCGCTGGACCTGGTGCGTTCCTATTATTCAATCCCGGAAAACCAGCGCCGCCGCCTGTTTGAACTGGCCCGCGTGCTGAGCGACGTTGCCTGAGACGGGGCAGGGTCCGGATCACAACCCGGGCCTGACAGGAATTTGCAGCGCAAAACCGGTGAGTGACAGGGTTTGCGCTTGCAATGACAGCGTCTGGGTGGCACCCGTTCGGGTATGACACAGGCATCACTCACGGACCTCGACGTAGCGAACAGGATGGCAGACGCGGCACGCGCTGCCATCCTGCCGCATTTCAGAACCTCCTCTTTGAATGCTGAGAACAAGCTCGAGGGCGGATTTGATCCGGTGACCGTGGCTGACCGGGCCGCCGAGCAGGCGATGCGGGCGGTCTTGGCAGATCTGCGTCCCGAGGACGGTATCCTGGGTGAAGAGTTCGGTGCCGCGGCCGGCAGTTCAGGCCGCACCTGGGTGCTGGACCCGATCGACGGCACCCGCGGCTTCATCAGTGGAACGCCGACTTGGGGGGTGCTGATTGCGCTGTCGGATGACAACGGCCCCTTCCTCGGCGTGATCGACCAGCCCTACACCGGCGAGCGTTTCTGTGGCGGGGCAGAGATTGCCTCGATGACCGGTCCGCTGGGTGAAATGCCTTTGCGGACCCGCGGCACAGCGGCGCTGTCGGATGCAATCCTGTTCACCACTTTCCCTGAGGTCGGAACCGCGGAAGAGCGTGCAGGCTTTGAACGCGTGGCGGCGCAAGCCAAGCTGACCCGCTATGGCATGGATTGCTACGCCTATGCGCTGGTGGCGGCAGGGCAGGCGGATCTGGTGATCGAGGCGGGCCTCAACGCTTATGACATTCAGGCGCCGATTGCGGTGATCCAGGCGGCGGGCGGCGTTGTCACTGACTGGCAGGGCAACCCGGCCCACAACGGCGGCCGCGCCTTGGCGGCAGCCAATGCGGAAATCCACGCCGCCGCGCTGGAACTGCTGCGCCAGACGCAGACGGGTTGAAACCGGCGGCCCCGGTCTATAGTCTCCCGGCAGGCCGGTTCTTCGCCCGTTTTCCATCGGCCGATCACACATTCCCATGAAGCGGGCTGTCTATTGGAGTGTGTGGATATGACAGAGATCCTGATTCAAAACGCTGATACCGTCCTGACCATGGACGATTCCCGTCGTGTTCTGCACGGTGCTGATGTGCTGATCCGTGGCGGAGTGATTGCCGCAGTGGGGCAGGGGCTTCAGACCCGCGGAGAGGTGGTCTCCGGCCGCGGCTGCGTGGTCACCCCCGGGCTGGTGAACACCCACCACCACCTGTACCAGAACCTGACCCGCGCGGTGCCGGGCGGACAGGACGCGCTGCTGTTCGGCTGGCTGCAAACGCTGTACCCGATCTGGTCGCGCTTTGGCCCGGACGAAATGTTCATCTCCGCTCAGTTGGGCCTTGCCGAACTGGCGCTGTCTGGCTGCACCCTCAGCTCCGACCACCTGTACCTCTATCCCAATGGCGCCCGGCTGGAGGACACCATCCATGCCGCCCGCGACATCGGTGTGCGGTTCCATCCGACTCGCGGCGCCATGAGCATCGGTGAAAGCGACGGCGGACTGCCTCCGGACAGCCTGGTCGAGGAAGAGCGCGCCATCCTCGACGACATGATCCGGGTGGTGGATGCTTTTAATGATCCGTCCGAAGGCGCCATGTGCCGCGTCGGTCTGGCGCCGTGCTCGCCGTTTTCAGTTAGCCGCGAGCTGATGCGCGACGCCGCGCTGCTGGCCCGTGACAAGGGCGTTATGCTGCACACACATCTGGCCGAAAATGACGAGGACATCGCCTATTCCGAGGAGAAATTCGGCTGCCGCCCCGGCCAGTACGCAGAGGAGCTGGGCTGGACCGGCGATGATGTTTGGCATGCCCATTGCGTGAAACTTGACGCGCAAGAGATTGATCTCTTTGCCAGAACCCGCACCGGCGTCGCCCATTGCCCCTGTTCCAATTGCCGCCTTGGCAGCGGCATAGCGCCGGTGCGCGCGATGCGGGATGCAGGCGTGCCGGTGGGGCTGGGCGTGGACGGCTCCGCCAGCAACGACATGGCCAGCCTCTCAGCGGAGGCTCGCCAGGCCATGCTCTTGCAGCGGGTTGCAAACGGGGCTGACGCGATGAGCGCTTATGAAGCGCTGGAGATCGCCACCCGCGGCGGCGCTGACGTGCTGGGCCGCCCTGATTGCGGCCGCTTGGAGCCGGGCAAGCGCGCCGACATCGCCATATGGGACACCAGGTGTGTGGCCTCCAGCGGAAGCTGGGACGCGGCGGCGCTGCTGTTGGCCGGCCCAACCCAGGTCAAGCATCTGTTTGTCGAGGGCAAGCAGATCATCCGCAGCGGCGAGCTGACCACCCTGGACTTGCCGCAGTTGATCGAACGCCACGGCCAGCTGGCGCAACGGCTAATGCAGTGAGAGATCCGGCCTTCATCTGGCTGAAAGTATCCCCGCAGCAGGCAGAGGCGCATCAGCGCCTCTCCTAAACCTGCCGGCCGCCGATCCAGACCTCGGCAATCGCCCGGTCATCGCCCATCATTATGGTCGGGAACACCGCTTCCCAAATGTCATCGGCCCGCGCTGACCGCTGGGCGATGGCCGGAGTGGAGGCGAGGTCCAGCACCACCAGATCCGCTTCCATGCCTGCCGCGATGTTGCCGGTCTTGCCTTCCATCCGCAGCGCTGTGGCCGAGCCTTGCGTCGCCAGCCACAACAGCTGCGCCGCGTGCAGCGGGGTGCCGCGCAACTGGCCAATCTCATAGGCCGCTGCCATCGTGCGCAGCATCGAGAAACTCGACCCGCCGCCGGTGTCGGTGGCAAGGCCGATCCGCTGGCCTTCGGCCATCAGCCCGGCCATGTCAAAAAGGCCGGAGCCGATGAAGGTGTTCGACGTCGGGCAATGGATCAGCGCCGCGCCGTAGTCCCGCAGCCGGTGCCGCTCGCGTTCCTCCAGGTGGATGGCGTGGCCGTAAAGCCCCTTGGCGCCTAAGAGGCCGAACTCCTCATAGGTGTCCAGATAATCGCGGGCCTGCGGGAACAGCGATTTCACCCACTCGATCTCATCGGTCTGCTCGCTCAGATGCGTCTGCATCAGGCATTCCGGGTGCTTGGCCCAGAGCGCGCCCATTGCCTCCAGCTGTTCCGGGGTCGAGGTTGGGGAGAACCGTGGTGTGATGGCGTATTCCAGCCGGTCCACCCCGTGCCAGCGCCCGATCAGCGCGTCACTATCGTCATAGGCCGATTGCGCCGTGTCCCGCAGCCCTTCCGGCGCATTGCGGTCCATGCAGGTCTTGCCCGCAACCACTCGCTGCCCGCGCGCCTGCGCCGCAGCAAAGAATGCATCCACGCTCTCCGGGTGAATGGTGCAGTAGCTGCAGACCGTGGTGGTGCCGTGCGCCGCGGTCAGATTCAAATAGCGGTTTGCGATTTCATCCGCATAGGCGCGGTCGCCGAACCTCATTTCCTCCGGGAAGGTGTAGCTGTTCAGCCAGTCGATCAGCCGCTTGCCCCAGCTGGCGATGATTGCGGTCTGCGGGTAATGCACATGGGCATCGACGAACCCCGCCATGATCAGCTTGCCGGAATGACCCACGGTCTCCGCCTCCGGCAGCAGCGCCTGCATCTCTGCCAGCGTCCCGACACCTGCAATCCGCCCGTCCTGCACTGCCACCGCGTCCAGCAGCCGGGCCGCGTCCTCTGGGCGCTCGCCTGCAAAGGGAGACGCGGAAAAGGCAAGAACCTGCCCCTTCAGGATGTAACCGTTGCCCATGCGCTGAACCCTTTCCTTGCAAAATGGCTCCGCGCAGGATACCCGCCGGAAGGGCGCGGGTAAATTGCAGCATTGCCATTGTTTTCCGGTGGCGGCCTCTTCTATTTTGCACACAAAGACCAATAAATTCGGGGGGCATCAGATGAGCAGCGGCGACAACATCACCGGCGACCAGTCTCAGGAAGATGCCTATGACCTCGACCGCAAGATGGTCTCGCAGGTTCTGGAGGCGGTAGAGCAGGGCGATCAGAAGGCTCTGACGGAACTTCTGGAAGACCTTCACGCAGCCGACATCGCCGACCTTCTGGAACAGATCGATTCCGATGACCGGATCAGCCTGATCCGGCTTTATGACCGGGAATTCGACGGCGAGATCCTGTCGGAGCTGGACGAGAGCATCCGCGAAGAGGTGATCTCGATCCTGAACCCGATGGTTCTGGCGGATGCGGTGCGGGAACTGGACAGCGATGACGTTGTCGACCTGCTGGAAGACCTGGAGGTGCCGCAGCAGGAAGCCATCCTGGATGCGCTGGAAGACGCCGACCGGGTCGCCGTCGAACAGTCGATGAGCTTTCCGGAAAACTCCGCCGGCCGCCTGATGCAGCGCGAGGTGGTGATGGCGCCCGAACATTGGAATGTCGGGCAGGCTATTGATTTCATGCGCAACTCCGACGATTTGCCGGAACAGTTCTATCACGTTGTTCTGGTCGATCCCCGCCTGCATCCGATCGGCAATGTCACCCTGGGCCGGATCATGGGCGCCAAGCGCCATGTGACGCTGACCGATCTGGTCGAGGACACCTTTCAGGTCATTCCCGCCGATCAGGACGAGGAGGACGTGGCCTATGCCTTCAACCAGTACCACCTGATCTCGGCCCCTGTGGTCGATGACGAAGGGCGGCTGGTTGGCGTCATCACCATCGACGATGCGATGATCGTGCTGGACGAGGAACACGAGGAGGACATCCTGCGCCTCGCCGGTGTGGGCGAGGAAAGCTCGCTTGCCGACCGGGTGATCGAGACCACCAAGCGCCGCTTCCCCTGGCTGGCGGTGAACCTGGTGACAGCGGTGCTGGCCTCGCTGGTGATTGCCCAGTTTGAGGCGGCAATTGCCCAGATCGTGGCGCTGGCGGTGCTGATGCCGATTGTTGCCTCGATGGGCGGCAATGCGGGCACCCAGTCGCTGACGGTTGCCGTGCGCGCCATCGCCACCCGCGACCTCACCGGTTCCAACGTCTGGCGGGTGATCCGGCGGGAGGTGCTGGTGGGGCTGGTCAACGGGGTGATCTTTGCCATCGTCATGGGGCTGGTGGGCCTGGCCTGGTTCGGCTCGCCGATGCTGGGCGTGGTGATTGCCGTCGCTATGGTGGTCAATCTGGTCGTGGCGGGGCTGGCAGGAACGGTGATCCCGGTTCTATTGGAGAAAACCGGAATTGACCCGGCGCTGGCCTCTGGCGCTTTTGTGACCACGGTGACCGACGTGGTGGGCTTTTTCGCCTTCCTGGGCCTTGCGGCCGTTCTATTGCTCTAGGAGACCGCCATGACGGATCTGACTGAAATCAAGGCCGCCGCCCGCAAAGCCGCCTTTGCCCGCCGCAAGGAGGCGCACGCCCGCAATATCCCTGGCGCCGCAGGCCACCTGTCGGAGGTGCTGGCGGGCTACCGCGGCGTGCCGTTGTCGGGCTACATGCCGATCCGGACTGAGATCGACCCCGTACCCGCCATGTCTGAAGCCGCAGCCCATGGGCCAGTTGGCGTGCCGGTGATCCTGGGGCAGGGGCAGCCTTTGAAATTCAGCCGCTGGCAGCCCGAAGGTGCGCTGCGCGAGGGACCTTTCGGTGCCATGGTTCCTGAGGTGGATGACTTCTTTGAGCCGGAAATCCTGGTGGTGCCGCTGGTTGCCTTCGATTCCAAGGGCGGGCGGCTCGGCTATGGCGGCGGTTTCTACGACCGCACGCTGGAACTGCTGCGCGGCAAGCGGGGCACCTTGGCGATCGGCTTTGCCTTCGATGCGCAGGAGGCCGAAGATCTGCCGCTGGAGCCCACCGACCAGCCGCTCGACATGATCGTAACCGAAAGCCGCATTCTGCAGTTCTAATCCGCTAGCCGGGCGCAGGTTCTGCGGATCGCGGCTTCGAAGAAGGCGAGGCGCGCCGGCGGCGCCTCCTGCTTCTGCCGGACCAGCCACAGGTCATCCTCCAGCGGCGCCTTCAGTGCCGCGGTACGGAAGGTTCCTTGGCCCTGCTGCGCCAGAACAGCGCTTTGCGGCAGGATGGTGTAACCGGCCCCGGCAGATACCGGGCTCAGGATTTGGCCGATCTGGTTGAGGAAGGCGCGCCTGCGCAACCCGGCGGAGCCGCGATAGTCAGGATAGTTTGCCGCCAGCAGCCGGTCTGCCAGGGCGGCGGCGTCAGGGTGGTCAACCAGCCCCAGTTTCTGCAGCGTTTCAAACTCAGGCCTGTCTGCCCCATCTGACGGCAGGATCAGGTTCAGCCGGTCGCGCCCCAGCCGCTCCGCCATCAGCCGCGGCGCATCCAGCTCACGGTGCAGGATGCCCAGATCCAGCTCCCCGGACAGCAGTAGCGCTTCGATGGAGGCTTGCGGTGCCGCCTGCAGCGACAGCGTCAGTTCCGGCCAGCGCGCCAGATGCGCCTCCACCTCGGTGTAGATCAGAACCGCCAGCCCGCCGGGGCAGGCGATGCGCACATGGCCGCGGCCGGGATCATCCTGTCCCAGATCCTGGCGCAGCGCGTCTTCTTCAGCCTGACGCCTGCGGCCGAGCGCGGCCAGCGCAACGCCTGCGTCCGTCAGGCTGAAGCTTTTGCCGTGGCGGACCAGCAGCGGCCTGCCCACCTGCTGCTCCAGCTTCTTGACGTGCTGGGTGACCCCGGGCTGGGTCATGTTCAGCCGCGCTGCGGTGCGTGTGAAACTGTCCAGTCTGCTCAGCACAGTGAAGGTTTCCAGCCAGGTGGCATTCAGCATCTTTGGCTCGCTTCGTTATGGATTGCATAATGAATGATAATTTTTCCTTCTTCTCCTGCAACCCTATCTCCGGGTGGCAACAAGCAAAACACCATCCAAGGAGACTATGATGCTGACCGCCCCGCGCAGTTTTTCCCACATCGGCCTGTCTGTTCCGGACCTGGACGCCGCAATGAAATTCTATGCAGAAGTCATGGGCTTCTACGTCATTATGAACCCAACCGAGGTGGTGGAGGACGACAGTGACATTGGCCGTATGTGCACGGATGTGTTTGGGGCCGGCTGGTCGCGGCTGCGCATCGCCCACCTGTCCACCGCCGACCGCGTCGGCATCGAATTGTTCGAATTCGATGGAAATTACGCGCCGTCCGACAATCTGGACTACCGCCGTCACGGCCTCTTCCATTTCTGTGTGCAGGACCCCGACGTCGAGGGCCTGGCGCAAAGGATCGTCGCGGCCGGCGGCAAGCAGCGGATGCCGGTGCGGGAGTATTATCCGGGCGAAAAGCCCTATCGCATGGTCTATGTCGAAGACCCGTTCGGCAACGTGTTCGAAATTTATTCGCACGGCTACGAACTGACGTATTCGGCGGGCGCCTACAGCTGAGCCGGGCGCCACACCGATGCGAAAACGCACTGCGGGGCCTTGCTCTTTGGCGCCGTGTTGCCTACCAGCCGGGCATGCGTATTCTTTTCCTTGGCGATGTGATGGGCCGCGCCGGGCGCCGTGCCATCACCGAAACCCTGCCGCGTCTGCGGCAGGAGTGGCGGCTCGATTTTGTGGTGGTGAACGGCGAAAACGCCTCCAACGGCATGGGGCTGAGCGGCGAGCACGCCAAGCTGCTGCTAGATGCGGGCGTCGACTGCCTGACGCTGGGCGATCATGCCTTCGACCAGAAAGACATGCTGCAGTTCATCGAGAAAGAGCAGCGCATCATCCGGCCTCTGAACTTTGCCAAGGGCGCGCCGGGCCGCGGCTACAGACTCTTCAACGCGCCGGGCGGACGCAAGGTGCTGGTGGTGCAGGCGCTGGGGCAGGTGTTCATGAAACGCGCCTTCGACGACCCCTTCGGCGCAGTAGAGGCGGTGCTGAAGTCGCACCCGCGCGGCGGGCTGGCGCAGGCGGTCATCGTCGACATGCACTGCGAGGCAACCTCGGAGAAGATGGCGATGGGCCACTTCTGCAACGGCCGCGCCTCGCTGGTGGTGGGCACCCATACCCATGTGCCGACAGCGGATGCGCAGATCCTCTCCGAAGGCACCGGGTATCTGACCGACGCCGGCATGTGCGGCGACTACAATTCCGTCATTGGCATGGACAAGGCCGAACCGATGCGCCGCTTCCTGACCGGCATGCCCAAGGCCCGCTTTACCCCGGCAAATGGCGAGGCGACGCTGTCCGGCGTGTTTGTCGAGACCGACGACCGCACCGGGGCCGCCAAGAAGATTCGCATGGTGCGCAACGGCGGGCTGCTCGAGCCAGCGGCCCCCTGAACGGGACCCGCCGCCGCTGCAAGCACCAGCAGACGGGAGAATTGACGCTAAAGCCGCGGATTTCCGGGCAAAATGCCCTTTCCGCGCCGCTGGGCATCTGCTTTGCCGGAAATTCTTGCTCAGCCCTCTGGTTTCGGGGAAACTGCGCGATGGCGGGGCGTAAACCCCGCCTTTAACAACATGGGCAAAGTCACGGTTTATGCAGTACTTCCAACTTGGTGACACCGGCAGCGCATTTCTGGCGCTTGCAATTGTCCTGGCGATGTTCGTGGCGTTTCTGCGGGAAACCTATCCAACCGAAGTGGTGGCGCTGACCGGCGTTGCTGCGATGCTGGCCACCGGCGTTTTGCCCTATGGCGAGGCGCTGCCGGTTCTGTCCAACCCGGCACCCTGGACCATTGCCGCGATGTTCATCATCATGGGCGCTCTGGTGCGCACTGGTGCACTCGACGCCTTCACCCAGATCGCCAAGAAGCAGGCAGAAGTAAACCCGAAACTGGCCGTCGCTCTGCTGATGGCGTTTGTCGTCACCGCCTCCGCCGTTGTGTCCAACACGCCGGTGGTGGTGGTGATGATCCCGGTCTTCATCCAGATCGCCCGCACCCTCAACGTCTCTGCGTCCAAGATGCTGATCCCGCTCAGCTATGCGGCGATCCTGGGCGGCACCCTGACGCTGATCGGCACCTCGACCAACCTGCTGGTGGACGGTGTGGCGCGGGCGCAGGGGCTGAAGCCCTTCACCATTTTTGAGGTCACCCCGCTGGGCCTGATCCTCGTCGCCTACGGCATGGTCTACCTGCGCTTCATCGCGCCGCGCCTGCTTCCTGCGCGCGACAGCATGGCAGAGCTGCTCAGCGACAAATCGAAGATGAAATTCTTCACCGAGGCGGTGATCCCGCCCGAAAGCAACCTCATTGGCCGCGAAGTCACCGGCGTGCAGCTGTTCAAGCGCCCCGGCGTGCGCCTCATCGACGTGATCCGCGGCGACGCCTCTCTGCGCCGCAATCTTCAGGGGGTGGAGCTGCAGGTCGGCGACCGGGTAGTGCTGCGGACCCGGATGACAGAGCTGCTGAGCCTGCAATCAAACAAGGAACTGAAACGGGTCGATCAGGTGTCCGCCATCGAGACCCAGACCGTCGAAGTGCTGATTACCCCGGGCTGCCGGATGGTGGGCCGCAGCCTGGGCGCCCTGCGCCTGCGCCGGCGCTATGGCGTCTATACGCTGGCGGTGCACCGGCGGAACCAGAACATCGGCGTGCAGCTGGACGATCTGGTCGTGCGGATCGGCGATACCCTTCTGCTGGAGGGCGCGCCTGCCGATATCCAGCGCTTGGCGGCTGACATGGACCTGGCCGATGTCTCGCAGCCGACCCAGCGGGCCTACCGCCGCAGCCACGCGCCAATCGCTGTTGTTGCGCTCCTGGGCATCGTGCTGCTGGCCGCCTTTGGCGTCGCACCGATCCTGATGCTGTCGCTGCTGATGGTCTCGCTGGTCTTTATCACCCGCTGCATCGACGCGGATGAGGCATTTTCTTTTGTCGACGGGCGTCTGCTAGCGCTGATCTTCTCGATGCTGGCCATCGGTGCCGCGCTGGAAAGCTCCGGCGCGGTGGCCCTGATTGTCAACGCCATTGCGCCAGCCTTGTCGATGCTGCCGCCGTTCCTGCTGGTTTGGGCCGTCTATCTTCTGACCTCAGTGCTGACGGAGCTGGTGTCCAACAATGCAGTTGCCGTGGTCGTCACCCCGATTGCAATTGGGCTGGCACAGGCCATGGGCGTCGATCCGCGCCCTCTGGTGGTGGCGGTGATGGTGGCGGCCTCGGCCTCTTTCGCAACCCCGATCGGCTATCAGACCAACACGCTGGTCTACGGCCCGGGCGGATACAAGTTCACCGATTTCCTGCGCGTCGGTATCCCGCTGAACCTGACCGTCGGCATGGTGGCCTCGCTGCTCATCCCGTTCTTCTGGCCGCTCTGAGCCCTCCGAGTACAGAAAAAGGCGGCGAAAAGCCGCCTTCTGTGACCCCGGTTACATGAAACTGTTAAACTATTGCCCATATGGAGAGGAGCAGTGTCTTCATAAGGTCCAAGACCATGAGTTTCAGAAAAGTGTTTTTGTTTGTCGTCCTCGCCGGCTCCACCGCAATTGCGCTGGTGTCGCAAGCCCAGACCAGCGGCGCCGCCCGCGCGCATCCGGTTCAGCTGGAGCAACCGCAATAAGCGGCAGCCGGTGCGTGGTCCTCAAAGGGGCCAGAACACCAGAATGGCGGGAATTGACACCGCGATGACCAGCGCCTCCAGCGGCAGTCCCATCCGCCAGTAATCCCCGAAATGGTAACCGCCAGGCCCCAGCACCAGCGTGTTGTTCTTGTGCCCGATCGGGGTCAGGAAGGCGGCAGACGCGGCAACTGCCACAGCCATCAGAAACGGATCGGGCGAAACACCCAGCGTTTCCGCCATCTGGATGCCAACAGGCGCTGCTACAATCGCCGTGGCAGTGTTGTTCAGCACATCCGACAGGGTCATGGTGACCACCATCAGCACCGTCAGCACTGCCCAGGCGGGCAGGCCCGCGGTCAGCCCGGTCAGCGCATTGGCAATCAGCGCCGTGCCGCCGGAGGTGTCCAGCGCCGCCCCCAGCGGGATCATCGACCCCAAGAGCACCACCACCGGCCATTCCACATGGTCATAGATCTCTGCCACCGGCAGGATCTTCAGCAGAACATAGCCGATGGCCACCAGCCCCAGCGCCACAGGCAGGTACAACAGCCCGACAGAGGCTGCGAGCACCGCTGCGGCAAACAGCCCGATGGCGGCCCAGGTCTTGTCGTTCGCTGTGACCGACAGGCCGCGCGCCGCCAATGGCAGGCAGCCCAGCCAGTCGGCCACATCGGCGCTGCGCCCCCGCGGGGACAGCAGCAGCAGAATATCGCCGGCCTGAACCTCTGTCTGACGGATATGGCGGGTGATCCGCGTGCCCTGGCGGGAAATCCCCAGCAGCACTGCGCTCTGCCGCCAGGCCAGCCCGACGGACTGCGCCGTTCGCCCCCGGATGCGGGCGGTCTCCGGCACCACCAGTTCCGTCAGCTCCAGCCCTTCACCCGCCGCCGTCAGCTTTTCGGACCGTGCGGCATCAGCAAACTCCAGCTTCAGCGCGCTGCGGAACTCGTCCAGCGCCTCCGGCTCCGCCTCGATCACCAGCGTGTCGCCTTCGCGCAGCGTCGCCGCGGCGGAGCGCCCATAGCGCCGCTTGCCGTCCCGGATCAGGCCCAGGATCGCTACATCGGCCTTCTCGGCCTCTTCGTCCAGTTCCCCCAGCCGCTTGCCAATCAGCTCAGATCCGCCGCCCACCGTCAGCTCGGCGATATAGGGCGCCAGCTGCGCTTCGGACGCGCCGGCCGCATTCTCCCGCGCTGGGATCAGCCGCCAGCCGATCAGCGCGACAAAGGCAAGCCCCGCCAGCGCGGCAATGCCGCCGACCGGGGCGAAATCGAACATCTTGAACGGCTCCCCCAGCGTCTCGCCGCGGATCGCGGCAATGATGATGTTGGGGGGCGTGCCGATCAGCGTGACCATGCCGCCCAGGATGGTGGCAAAGGACAGTGGCATCAGGCTCAGTCCCGGCGCACGGCCCGCCTTGCGTGCGGTCTGAATGTCGACCGGCATCAGCAGCGCCAGCGCCGCCACATTGTTCATGAAGGCCGACAGCACGGCGCCAACCCCGCCCATCAGCGCGATGTGGCCGCCTAACCCCCGCGCCGAGTCCACCAGCGTCCGGGTGATCAGGAACACCGCGCCGGAGCGCACCAGCCCGGCAGAGACGATCAGCACCAGCGCCACTACCAGCGTCGCAGGGTGCCCAAAGCCGGCAAATGCGTCGTTTGCAGGCACAACTCCCAGCACCACACCTGCCATCAGCGCGGCAAAGGCCACCAGATCGTACCGGAAACGCCCCCACAACAGGAGGGCAAAGACAGCAGCAAATAACGCAAACAAAACAGCTTGATCATATGTCATGGCGCCAGCTTATCCCCGAAACCCCGCGGAACAAGGGCAAAGCGGGGCAGGGGCGCTTGAAAGCCGGCACATCCCAAGGCTATATGGGCGCCAATTCAGATATACAGCAGCAAGGATGCACCATGGCAGGCCATTCAAAATGGGCTAACATTCAGCACCGCAAGGGCCGTCAGGACGCGGCGCGGTCAAAACTGTTTTCCAAGCTGGCCAAGGAGATCACCGTGGCCGCCAAGATGGGCGACCCCGATCCCGACAAGAACCCGCGCCTGCGCCTGGCCGTCAAGGAAGCCAAGAGCCAATCCGTCCCCAAGGACGTGATCGAACGCGCGATCAAGAAGGCCATCGGCGGCGACGCCGAGAACTACGACGAAATCCGCTACGAGGGCTACGGCCCCAATGGTGTTGCGGTGATCGTCGAGGCGATGACCGACAACAAAAACCGCACTGCCTCCAACGTGCGCTCCACCTTCTCCAAGAACGGCGGCAATCTGGGTGAAACCGGCTCTGTCGGCTTCATGTTCGAACGCAAGGGTGAAGTCACTTACCCGGCCTCCGTGGGCGACGCCGACACCGTGATGATGGCCGCGATCGAAGCCGGTGCAGAAGACGTCGAAAGCTCCGAGGACGGCCACATCATCTATTGCGCCGACAGCGACCTCAACGACGTCTCCAACGCGCTTGAGACCGAACTGGGCGAATCCGAGTCGACCAAGCTGGTTTGGAAGCCGACCACCACCACCGAGCTGGACTTGGAAGGCATGCAGAAGCTGATGAAGCTGGTCGATGCGCTGGAAGACGACGACGACGTTCAGCGCGTCACCACCAATTTTGAGGCCACCGACGAGGTCATGGCGCAGCTCTGAGCCAGCGCCTGGTACGAATTCAAAGGCCCGCCAATCCGGCGGGCCTTTTGTTTTTTCTGATGCAAAGCCCATGCGGGGCCCTCAAAAACTGCCGCGCTTCTTTCTGGGTGCAAGTACCCCGGGGGGAGGTCCAAGGGGCCGAGGGGGCAGCGCCCCCCTCACTGCTGGTCTGGCCCAATCAACCCGGCACTGGTCAGCTCTGCCCTGCTGGGCCGCCACAGCTCCGAGCCCGGCACCGCAAAAATCCTGCCTGCAAATTCTGCGCACACCCCCTGTTCCAGCAGAAAGGCGCGGTCTTTCTCCTGTTCCCTCTGCAAATCAATCTGCGGCAGCCCGCTTTCAAACAGCAGGGTATAGCTGTGAAAGCCAAGCTGCCCGCCGGGTCCAAGGGTGCGCCCGCGGCCCGCAGCAAACACAAGGGTGCAGGCAGAGGCGCACAGCCCGTCCGCACGGGTGTCCCAGCCTTGCTGCCGGATCAGCCGGGCAACGCCGCGCGCCTCCGCAATCAGCCCGCCTGGGCCGCTTAAGGAGACAACACGCAGACCAGGATGCTCAGCGCCCATCTGGCCGATCCGGCGGGTCAGGCCAAAGGTGATCTCCCCGTCAAACACCAGCGTTGTCCCGTCACCGGAAACCGACAGGCTATAGAGCGCTTCACGCTCCAGCCGCCGCTGTTCGGCATAGGCAGGTTCCTCCACCGCCCGGGCAATCAGCAGCGCATCCCACCACTGGGTCAGCGCCGCAAACCCCGCAAACAGCAGCAGCAGATAACCGCCCCAGACCGGAGCCATTGCGCCGGTGCTTCGGACATGGGCATCGGCGCTGCGTAAAAACGCGCGCGCCTGCCAAAGCAAGAATACCCCGTCCGCCGCGATCAGCGCAAAGGCCAGCGGCACCGGCAGCCGGATCACATGGTTGAGCACCAGCCACACCAGCAGCACCACCCCCCGCGGCAGAACCACTTGCAGCAACAGGCTGCGGGGCAGGGAGGCCGGGCTGCCTGTCATCCGGCAGGCGGTTTCATTCAAACACCTGGCAGATTTGCTCCAGAGGTTTTTTCATCTTGGCAACCGACGGCACCATCGCATCGTCTGCCGGGTGGCCCACGGCGATGATCATCGTCGGTTTCTCTGACGCAGGGCGGCCCAAAGCGCCGTTCAGGAATTTCATCGGGTTCGGAGTATGGGTTAGCGTGCACAGACCCGCGGTATGCAGGGCCGTCAGCAGCACGCCGGTGGCGATGTTCACGCTTTCCGGCACGTAGTAGTTCTTGTACCGGGTGCCGTCCGCGAACTCGCCCCAGCGCTGGGCAAATACGACGATCAGCCAGGGCGCGGTGGTCAGATGCGGTTTGTCTGCATTGGTGCCGATCGGCTCCAATGCCTTAATCCATTCATCACCCGCGCCGCCTGCATAGAACCGGCGCTCTTCCTCTTCGGCCTCTTCGCGGATCTGCGCTTTCAGCGCCGGGTTGGAGATCGCGGCAAAGAACCAGGGCTGGTGATTGGCGCCCGAGGGCGCAGTACCGGCGGCACGGATGCAATCCTCAATCACTGCACGCGGCACCGGCTGATCCGTAAAGTCCCGCACCGTGTGCCGCCGCTGCATATGCGCAAGGAACGCGGCTGCCTTTTCCTGCATCTCCGCCTCGGAATACTCCGCCCGGTCGGGCAGGGGCAGCGGTTCATAGCTGAGCTTGTCTTTGGAGAACATGGGCGGTCTTTCCGGATTAGCTTTGCATCAAATACCGTTTCGCCGATTTCTGCACGGCGCGGGTCACCTCGGCAAGGGCCGGGGCCATCACCCGCGCCACTTGCCAGGTCAGGGGAACCGGCAGCGTGGTGTCCGGGATCAGCGGCACCAGGCGGCCCGCGCGGATGTCTTGCTCTACCATTGCCAGCGGGTTCATGCCCCAGCCCAGGCCCGCAGCAGCCGCATCAATGAAAGCCTGGGTTGAGGGCAGGTAATGCGCGGGCGGCGCCAGCCCGGGAGCCACATTGCGTTCCAGCCACTGCCGCTGCAGGTTGTCCTTGGCGTTGAAGATCAGGCAGGGCGCCTTTGCGGCAGCCTCCGGCGTCACCCCGCCGGGAAACCAGCGTTCCATAAAACCCGGGCTTGTGGTTGCCACATACTCCGGCGCGCCCAGCGGGTAGGCGTCAAACCCGGTTACCGGCTTGGAACTGGCAGTGACCGCCGCGGAAACTTCGCCGCGTTTCAGCCACTCCGCGCTGTGGTCCTGATCATCGACCAGCAGGTCGAACAGCACGCCGTCCACCTCCGCCATCGCATCGATGAACCAGCTCGCCAGACTGTCGGCATTGACCGCAATCCGCAGCCGTACCGGGCCGTGATCCGCCTCCAGTGCCAGTTCCCGCGCCAGCTGCGCCTCCAGCAGGCCGATGTCCTCGGCATGTTTGGCAATCCTGAGGCCCGCCGCGGTGCCGGTGCAGGGCGACCCGCGCAAAACCAGCGCAGTGCCAATCCGGTCCTCCAGCGCCTTGATCCGCTGTGAAACGGCTGAGGGCGTCACGTTCAACGCATGTGCCGCCGCCTCGAATGTGCCGAGACGCAGCACAGCGCTTAGTGCTGCCAGCTGGCTGGGATCCATCTGCATTAGCAACTCTAATCTGACTTAAATCTCTTTAACTGGATTAATGGGTGGGCGAGCAGTAGTCAAATCCCAGCACAACGATGGAGACACACATGCCCCCCAGCCTGATTGCCGGATTTGCCCTGGGCCTCAGCCTGATCATGGCGATTGGCGCCCAAAACGCCTTTGTCCTGCGCCAGGGGCTGCGGCGCCAGCATGTGTTCTGGATCTGCCTCACCTGCGCGGGGTCCGACGCTCTGCTGATCACCGCGGGTGTTCTTGGCTTCGGCACCCTGGCAGTGGCCGTGCCCTGGTTCGAGCAGGCGATGCGCTGGGGCGGTGCGGCCTTCTTGATCTGGTACGGCGCCCGTGCCCTGCGCGCCGCCTGGCAGGGCGGCGAAACGCTGGAGGCAGCGCAGGAGGGTGCTGGCGCAACCTTGTTGCCGGTGCTGGCCACCGTGCTGGCACTCACCTGGCTGAATCCGCATGTCTATCTGGACACGGTGGTTCTGCTCGGCTCAATCTCCGCCCAATATCCCGATCCGCTGATCTTTGCCGCTGGGGCCGCCATCGCCAGCTTCACCTTCTTCTTCACGCTGGGTTACGGCGCCAGCTTGCTGGCCCCGGTCTTTGCCCGCCCGCGGGCCTGGCAGGTGCTGGATGCCATTGTCGGCCTCACCATGTGGGCAATTGCAGCCAAGCTCCTTTTGATGTGACGAACAGCACTTGTGCGCAGGCGGGCCTAACGCCTGCGCAGAAATGTCCTACCTTTCCCCCATGACAGCAGACAGGAGGGAAGGATGAGCTGGAATCCGGCACTGGAACCGCAATGCCCCGACGCGGGCAGCCTTGATGCGATTGAGACGGTGATCATCCCGCGTGCCCGCGATATTGGCGGATTTGAGGTCCGCCGCGCGCTGCCCGCACCGCGCCGCCAGATGGTCGGGCCCTTCATCTTCTTCGACCAGGCCGGGCCTGCCGAGTTTTTGACCGGGCAGGGCATCGACGTGCGCCCGCATCCGCATATCGGCCTCGGCACCGTCACCTACCTCTATCAGGGCGAGTTCGAGCACCGGGACTCCCTCGGTACCCACCAGATGATCTATCCGGGCGAAGTGAACTGGATGGTGGCCGGGCAGGGCGTCACCCATTCCGAGCGCACCTCTGCCGCCACCCGCCAGGGAAAAAGCAGCCTGTTTGGCATCCAAACCTGGATTGCGCTGCCCGAAAGCCACGAGGATGTGCCTGCTGCTTTTGAACACCACGGCAAGGAGGCGCTGCCGGTGCTGGAGGGCGAGGGCAAGACCGTGCGCCTGATCCTTGGCAATGCCTGGGGTGAGAAAGCCCCCGCAACCCTCTATTCTGAAACCTTTTATGCCGATGTGGTGCTGCATCCGGGCGCCAAGCTGCCGCTGCCCTCCGACCACGAGGACCGCGGGCTTTATGTCACGCAAGGCTCGGTGCAAATTGCGGGTGACACCTTTGAGGCGGGCCGCATGATGGTGTTCCGCCCCGGCGATGAGATCACCGTGACCGCCGGTGCTGAGGGCGCCCGGCTGATGGCGCTGGGCGGCGAGACGCTGAACGGACCGCGCTACATCTGGTGGAATTTCGTCGCCTCCTCCCGCGACCGGATCGAAGCGGCCAAGGTTTCCTGGGCCGCGGGCGACTGGCAGCATGGCCGCTTCCAGCTGCCGCCCGGAGACGATCAGGAATTCATTCCGCTGCCCGAGAACCGGAAATAATTCACATGTGAAGTCTTGCGCCGCCGCCCGAACGGGTGTTCTGTCAGCCCATGAGCCAATCCGCCGCCTCCGTTCAGCACACACAGAACCCGCTCAAGGGCGTGTTCTGGATGGTTGTGACCGGTCTCTGCTTTGTGGCGGTGACAGCGCTGGTCAAATCGCTTGGCACCCGCATCCCGCCCGCCGAGAGCGCCTTCTTGCGGTATCTTCTGGGGCTGGTGTTTCTGATCCCGATGGCTGGCGCGCTGCGCAGGGCGCATCTGACACCGCGGCTCTGGGCGTTGTTTGCCGGCCGCGGCGTGGTGCATACGGCGGGGGTGATCCTGTGGTTCTACGCCATGACCCAGATCCCGCTGGCAGAGGTCACGGCAATGAACTACCTGTCGCCGGTCTATGTCACCCTTGGTGCGGCGCTGTTCCTGGGCGAGAAACTGGCCTTCCGCCGCATCACCGCCATCGCCGTCGCCTTGATCGGCGCGATGATCATCCTGCGCCCCGGCTTCCGAGAGGTTTCCCCTGGCCATATCGCCATGCTGTTCACCGCGGTCTCCTTCGGTGCCTCCTATCTGATCGCCAAGTTCACCGTTGGCAGCAACAGTCCGGCGGTTGTGGTGGGGATGCTTTCGGTGTTCGTCACCCTTGGCCTTGCCCCCTTTGCTCTCGCGGTCTGGGTGACGCCGACACTGGCAGAGGTTGCAATCCTGTTTGGTGTCGCTTGCTTTGCCACCGCGGGCCACTACACCATGACGATGGCCTTTGCCGCGGCGCCAGTGGCGGTTACCCAGCCGGTCACCTTCCTGCAGCTGGTCTGGGCCACACTGCTGGGTGCGCTGGCCTTCGGTGAGCCCGCTGATGTCTGGGTGCTCTCCGGTGGCGGCTTGATCCTGGGTGCGGTCAGCTTCATCTCCTGGCGTGAAGCCAGGATAAAAAAGAAGAGCCTTTCATCCTCCGGTAATGTTGCTGGCGTTTGATCGTCTTATGGATGTTACATGGCTGGGATAACATCCTGCATTTATGAACATTCGCCGGGGTCCGTGGACGATGAAATGCCTATGGCTGCCAGCCTTGCTACTGGCAGCACTCCTTGATCTGACTGCCGCTCAGGCCGGGACCCGTTTCTGCAACGATACGGATGCCCTGCATCACCTGGCAGTGGTCCTGCGCGACGGCGGCAGTTGGGTGGCCCAGGGCTGGCAGCATCTGCATCCGGGCGATTGCGCGGATCCGGTGCCGCGGGAGTATCCGGGCAAGTTTCTCTACTACCGCGCCGAAAGCCCCGGCCACCGCTTCCATGATGACAGCGTGCAGTTCTGTACCGCACCCGGCCAGTTCCGCATCCCGCGCGGGGGCGATTGCACCGGACAGGGGCAGGCATGGCGGCGGTTTGCCAAGGCGTCCCTGAACCAGCCCGTGCTCCTCAGCACCCGTTCACACAGCGGCGAAGGTGCCGCGGACAGCCTGCAGGATCAGCATCACATAGCAGAAGACGGGCTGCACTATACGGCTGAGGTGGTCTTTCAGGGCTGCAGGCTGAACACCGCGGAGGAAACCGTCACCTGCAAATTTGTCGGCCACGGCATGGAAATCGGGTCCGAAGGCCGCCTGCAGGTCGAAGACCCGGTCTTTACTTACTTGCTTGGGCTGCTGCGCGGAGCCCCCCTGGAAATCGACGGGGAGATGATCTCCAGCTTCGGCTCTTTCGGTGAGCTGGACCTGCACAGTGTGACACCGCGGGTGCCGGACCGCTACGATGGGCTGCTGCAGAAGATGCAAGGCGTGTGGCTGTCAGAGCGCAGCCCGCTGGACAGGTTTTCCATTTCAGGCGCGATGCGCCGGGTAAGCTACGGCGGACGCCGGATGACGCCGGAATTCCTCTCAGTGCAAGACAGCTGCCAGGGGGGCAAGGGGGCGGATTTCCTGCTGGCCTGGGACAGCCTGCGCGGCAGCAGCCTGTGCTACCGGATCGACGCGCTGACACAAGACCGGATGACGCTGACCTATATGCCGCGCGGCATCCGGCTGGACTACCGGCGGGTGCGCTAGGGCCGGCGATCACGAGGCCCGGTGCCCGGGTCAGGGGATCACCAGGTCCACCACCCGGTGCGCGGCGGCGCGGGCCTCATCCGGGTCCAGCGCCTCTTCTGATTGTGCTGCCTGCAGCCAGACCCCATCCATGTAGCACTGCAGCGCTTGACGGGCGGTCTCCACCCGGTCCGCAGGCAGCAGCGCCCGCAACTCGGCCAGGAAATGGCTCCGCACCCGGGCACGGTTGATTCGGTGCAACCGGCTCAGGCGCGGCGAATAGGGGGCATTTGCCCAGAACTGCATCCAGATGCTGCACTGGGGAACGGTGAACAGACCGTCGGCAAAGTTCGCATCCATCACCGCATAGAGCCGCTCGCGCGGGGTGCGCGCAGTTGCATACCCCTCGCTCATCGCACGGCGCAGCTTGCCCAGAAGATGCAGCATGGTGGCTTCCATCAGCCCTTCCTTGGAGCCGAAATAGTAGTTGATCGAGGCCGCCGAAGCCCCGGCCTCGCGCGCGATTTCCGCCATCGTAACAACACCGTAGCCGCGCTTGTGCACGGCAACGATGGTGGCTTCGATCAGCTCTTCGTTGCGGATGTCCCGGATGCGTTTCCTGCTCATGATTAAGTTGTGCGGCAATTGGGCCAGCGTTTCAACTGTTGTTCGCGCGAATTCGAAACTTGAATGACCATTTAAAAAACTGTTTGGCGCTTCAGCCGGCTGTGATATGTACCCGTTCCATGTCTGAGGGCGGAAACCGCCCGGAAATGGGAGGGACATATGACTTCAATCATCTCGTTCGGGATTCTGCTGGCCTTTGCGCTGGTGGCGTTCTGCGTGATCAAGTGGTGGAACGTCCGCAACGTCGGCGTGACCCCCGTTCACCTTTTCACCTTCATCGCCATCCTGTTCACCTCCGGTCTGGACGTGGGCCTGATCATGTTCCCGCTGGCCTGGGACTTCCCGCTTTACGCGGACACCGCGGCGGAACCGGCCTATGGCTTCACCAACCCGCTGGCGCTGGAGTTCGGCTTCTGGGGCTTCCTGATCTGGGGCTTCTACTTCCTGACGACCTTCTATTTCTGCGTGATTGAACCGCGGGTGAAGTTCTTCGAGATCCCGCTGGTGAAATGGATCAACAACATCGTGATCATCGGCACCTGCGCCTTCACCGGCGCGCTGTTCCTGATCTACCTGCCGTATTACGCCACCTTCATGGGTGACGGCGAAACAGTGATCCCGGCCTTCTATGTCATCACCTTCCTGGTGATCCTGTTTGCCGCCTTCTCCTCCACCGACATCAAATACGTGCGTATTCTGTCGGTCGGCTCCACCGGGCTGTTCCTGGCGCTGATCCTGGGCATGTGGGCCTATGCGGGCATGGGCCTGGGCGCCTTTGCCGACACCGCTTCGAACATCGGCGGCTACTTTGCCAACATCCACAAGTTTGTGCTGCCGCTGACCGACTATCATGAGTTCTACCTGTTCTGGTGGTTCGCATGGTCCATCATGATCGGCCAGTTCACTTCCCGCTTTGTCGGCGGCCTGCGTACCTGGCAGGTTCTGGCGGCGCTGCTGATCTTCCCGTCGATCCCGCTGGGGATCTGGTTCTCGGTGCTCTACTACTACCACCTGAACAGCATTGAGACGACGCTGCTGATCAACGTCTCCATGGTCGCTGTTGGCATCATCTTCGTGGTCAACTCCTTTGACTCGCTGATCCGCCTCTACACCGACAACTTGAACCTGTCGGCCAAGCGTTTCGGCACCATTCCTTATGTTGTCGGCAACGCGGTTGTGCTCTTCGGCCTGACCCTGGCCTTCCAGAGCCAGTGGCTGCAGATCCAGTGGATCGGCACCGTGGTCATCGGCATCTATGTGGCCTGCCTGGCTTACATCGTGCTGTTCAAGCGCAGCGAAGTGATGAGCATCGACGCCTCGCCAGAGGAAAACACGCTCGACTTCGAAAAGATCAAGACAGCCCACTAAGGGCGGTCTCCCGGCTGGCCCCCAAGTTTCCCCGAATGAGGGGACCAGCCTCCAACTGCCTGGCAACGCCTTCGGGCCTGCCAGGCGCCTTTCGAAGAAACATCGCCAATACTTGGGAGGTCCGCGATGAGTGCCCCGAATATCCTGATCCTGATGGTTGACCAGTTGAATGGGACGCTTTTCCCGGATGGCCCCGCCGAATGGCTGCATGCGCCGAACCTGAAGAAACTGGCGGAACGCTCCACCCGCTTCAAAAACGCCTATACCGCGTCGCCGCTCTGCGCGCCGGGCCGCGCCTCCTTCATGTCCGGCCAGCTGCCCTCGCGCACTGGCGTCTATGACAACGCGGCGGAATTCCGCAGCGACATCCCGACCTACGCCCACCACCTGCGCCGCGCCGGGTATTACACCTGCCTCTCTGGCAAGATGCACTTTGTTGGCCCCGACCAGCTGCACGGGTTCGAGGACCGCCTGACCACCGACATCTACCCGGCCGACTTCGGCTGGACCCCGGACTACCGCAAACCGGGCGAGCGGATCGACTGGTGGTACCACAACATGGGCTCCGTAACCGGGGCAGGGGTGGCAGAGACCTCCAACCAGATGGAATACGACGACGAGGTCGCCTACAACGCCACCGCCAAGCTCTATGAGCTGTCGCGCGGGCTGGACGACCGCCCCTGGTGCGTGACCGTCTCCTTCACCCACCCGCACGACCCCTATGTGGCACGCCGCAAGTACTGGGATCTTTACGAGGACTGCGAGCACCTGCTGCCCGAAGTCCCCGCCATGGACTACGAGGACCACGACCCCCACGCCAAGCGGATCTTTGACGCCAACGACTGGCGCAGCTTCGACATCACCGAGGAGAACATCAAACGCTCCCGCCGCGCCTATTTCGCCAATATCTCCTACCTGGATGACAAGATCGGCGAGATCCTGAACGTGCTGGAAACCACAAGGCAAGAAGCGATCATCCTGTTTGTCTCCGACCACGGCGACATGCTGGGCGAACGCGGCCTGTGGTTCAAGATGAGCTTCTACGAGGGCTCCTCCCGCGTGCCGCTGATGATCTCGGCGCCGGACCTGCCCGCGGGCCTCATTGAAACCCCGGTTTCAACACTGGACGTAACCCCGACGCTGGGCGCGCTGGCCGGTGTCGATATGGCGGAAATCGAACCCTGGACCGACGGCCAGAACCTGGTGCCGCTGGCCAATGGAACGGAACGCACTGAACCGGTCGCCGTGGAATACGCCGCGGAAGCGTCATATGCGCCGCTGGTGTCGCTCCGTTATGGCAAGTGGAAATACAACCGCTGCGCCCTGGACCCCGATCAGCTGTTCGATCTGGAGGCCGACCCGCACGAGCTCAACAACCTGGCAGACGATCCTGCCCACGCTGGCACGCTGAACAGCTTGCGTGCCAAGTCGGAGGCGCGCTGGAACCTGGAAACCTTCGACGCAGAGGTACGCGCCAGCCAGGCCCGCCGCTGGGTCGTCTACGAGGCGCTGCGCCAGGGCGGCTACTACCCTTGGGATTACCAGCCGCTGCAAAAGGCCTCCGAGCGCTACATGCGCAACCACATGAATCTCGACAACCTCGAGGAAAGCAAACGCTTTCCCCGCGGCGAATAACCATAGCAACCGTTCAGCATCTCCCCCTGCTGAAGACCCCCGCTGGAGACACACAACATGACACATCCCGCACAGCCCAAGGCCAGCCACTTCATCAACGGCGAATACGTCGAAGACACCGCAGGCACCCCGATCCCGGTGATCTACGCCGCCACGGGTGAGCAGATCGCCACTGTCTACGCAGCCACTCCGGCGATCGTCGATCAGGCGCTGTCCACAGCCAAGGAAGCCCAGAAGGCATGGGCCAAGATGACCGGAACCGAGCGCGGCCGCATCCTGCGCCGTGCCGCCGACATCATGCGCGAGCGCAACCACGAACTGTCGGTTCTGGAAACCTACGACACCGGCAAACCGCTGCAGGAAACCCTGGTGGCCGACGCCACCTCCGGTGCCGACGCGCTGGAATACTTCGGCGGCCTGGCAGGCTCCCTGACCGGCGAGCACATCCCGATGGGCGAGGACTGGGTCTACACCGTGCGCGAAGCGCTGGGCTTGTGTGTGGGCATCGGCGCCTGGAACTACCCGACCCAGATCGCCTGCTGGAAAGGCGCACCGGCGCTGGCCTGCGGCAACTCTATGGTGTTCAAACCGTCCGAGACCACGCCGCTCTGCGCCCTGAAAGTGGCCGAGATCCTGCACGAAGCGGGCGCCCCCGCTGGTATCTACAACGTCATCCAGGGCATGGGCGAGGTCGGCGGCGCGCTGGTCACCGACCCGCGCGTGGACAAGGTCTCGCTGACCGGCTCGGTGCCGACCGGCAAGAAAGTCTATGCCGCCGCCGCCGAAGGCATGAAGCACGTCACCATGGAGCTGGGCGGCAAGTCGCCGCTGATCATCTTTGATGACGCCGACATCGACAACGCCGTCGGCGGCGCCATCAACGGCAACTTCTACTCCTCCGGCCAGGTCTGCTCCAACGGCACCCGTGTGTTTGTCCAGAAGGGCATCAAGGAGAAATTCCTGGCCCGCCTGGCGGAGCGCACCGGCAACGCCATCCTGGGCGACCCGATGGATGAGGCCACCAGCTTCGGCCCGATGGTCACTGAAAACCAGATGAACATCGTGCTGGGCTACATTGAAAAGGGCAAAGAAGAAGGCGCCCGCCTGATCTGCGGCGGCGCGCGTGCGGACATGCCGGGCTACTACATCCAGCCCACGGTCTTTGCCGATGTGACCGACGACATGACCATCGCGCGTGAGGAAATCTTCGGGCCCGTCATGTCCGTCCTCGACTTCGACACAGAGGAAGAGGTGATCGCCCGCGCCAATGACACCGAATTCGGTCTGTCCGCCGGCGTTTTCACCAACGACTTCAGCCGCGCCCACCGGGTGATCGGCCAGCTGGAGGCGGGCAGCTGCTTCATCAACTCCTACAACGACGCCCCGGTTGAGGCACCGTTCGGCGGCGTGAAGGCTTCGGGTGTTGGCCGCGAGAACTCGAAAGAGGCGATCAAGCACTTCAGCCAGGTGAAGTCGGTCTACGTTCGCATGGGCGACGTCGAAGCGGCGTTCTGATCGGCGCTGTCTGAAAGCAACGGCCGGGCAGGGCGCCCCGCGCGCCCGCCCAATCTGAAGAAAACGGCAGCAGACCAGAACGTCCCGCTGCCGGATGGAGAATGGAAATGAACGCGGATTATGTGATTGTCGGGGCCGGCTCTGCCGGCTGTGCCATGGCCTACCGGCTCAGCGAGGCCGGCAAGAAGGTTCTGGTGATCGAACACGGCGGCACCGATGCCGGGCCGTTTATCCAGATGCCGGGCGCGCTCAGCTACCCGATGAACATGCCGCTTTATGACTGGGGCTATAAATCCCAGCCCGAACCGCATCTGGGCGGCCGCGAGCTGGTTTGCCCGCGCGGCAAGGTGATCGGCGGCTCCTCCTCGATCAACGGCATGGTGTACGTGCGCGGCCACGCAGGCGACTATAACCACTGGGCCGAAAGCGGAGCGGCGGGCTGGTCCTATGCCGATGTGCTCCCGTACTTCAAACGCATGGAAACCTGGAACGACCGCGGCCACGGCGGCGACCCGGACTGGCGCGGCAAGGACGGCCCGCTGCACGTGACCCGCGGCCCCCGCGACAACCCGCTGCATGACGCCTTCGTCAAGGCGGGCGAGCAGGCGGGATATCCGGTCACCTCCGACTACAACGGCGAACAGCAGGAGGGCTTCGGGCCGATGGAAATGACGGTCTACAAGGGCCGCCGCTGGTCCGCCGCCAACGCCTACCTGAAGCCCGCGCTCAAGCGTGAAAACTGCGACCTTATCCGTGCCTTCGCCCGCAAGGTGGTGATCGAGGACGGCCGCGCCGTCGGTGTCGAGATCGAACGCGGCGGCAAGGTTGAGGTGATCCGCGCAAACGCCGAGGTGATCCTGGCCGCGTCCTCGCTGAACTCCCCCAAGATGCTGATGCTTTCCGGCATCGGCCCGGCCAAGCACCTGGCCGAACACGGCATCGACGTGGTCGCCGACCGCCCCGGCGTCGGCCAGAACCTGCAGGACCACCTGGAATTCTACTTTCAGTTCGCCTGCAAGCAGCCGATCACCCTGTTCAAATACTGGAACCTGCTGGGCAAGGGCCTTGTCGGCGCCCAGTGGATGTTCACCAAGACCGGCCTGGGCGCCTCCAACCAGTTCGAAAGCGCCGCCTTCATCCGCTCGGACAAAGGTGTGGATTACCCGGACATCCAGTACCACTTCCTGCCCATCGCGGTCCGATATGACGGCCAGGCGGCGGCAGAAGGCCACGGCTTCCAGGCCCACGTCGGCCCGATGCGCTCCCCGTCGCGCGGCGAGGTCACGCTGGCGTCAAAAGATCCCAAGGACGCGCCGAACATCCTGTTCAACTACATGTCGACCGAGCAGGACTGGATCGACTTCCGCAAATGCGTGCGCCTGACGCGGGAAATCTTTGCCCAGGACGCGATGAAACCGTTCCTCAAGCACGAAATCCAGCCGGGTGCCGACCTGCAGTCCGACGACGAGATCGACGGCTTCCTGCGCGAGCATGTGGAAAGCGCCTATCACCCCTGCGGCACCTGCAAGATGGGCGCGGCGGATGATCCGATGTCGGTGGTCGACCCGGAATGCCGTGTCATCGGTGTCGATGGCCTGCGCGTTGCCGACAGCTCGATCTTCCCGCGGATCACCAACGGCAACCTCAACGGCCCCTCGATCATGACCGGTGAGAAGGCCTCTGACCACATCCTGGGCCGCCGCCTGCCGTCCTCCAACGCAGAGCCGTGGTTCAACCCGAACTGGCGCGAAGCGCAACGCTGATCCTGTTGCACTGCCAGCAAGCCGCCCGCCACCTCCCCTTTGTGCGGGCGGCTTTTTATTACCGGAATTTTCCCGAAAATCCGCGTGCCGCAGGCATCTTTTGATCCGCGTCAAAGTGAAGGGGCAGGGGAGGAAATAATCTGCAAACGACCCTAGGAAGAAGGAGCGAGCAGGTGTCCAATACTCCCCATGAACTGGCCGAAGAATTCCCGGAAAAAGCGGCCCTGATGAGCCAGCTGAAACAGTCGGATGCGCATTTCGCCAAATTGTCCGATGAATACCACGAAGTGAACCGCGCCGTGCACCGGGCGGAAACCAACGTGGAGCCGGTCAGCGACCAGGCCGAAACCGATCTGCGCAAACAGCGCGCCGCGCTGAAGGACGAGATCTGGGGGATCTTGTCGAAGGCGTAAGACCAGAGCACCGGAAGTCAAAGCAAGGGGCGCCAATGGTGCCCCTTTATTTATGTCGTGCCCCGCTGTGCGGTCTCCCAGGCAACGGAACAGCCGCGCCTGTTATGCGCGCCTGAAATCCATGGTCCAATTTGTTTCCCAGGTCTTGCCGCCGTCGCTGGACATCGCCTGTTCCCAGCGGGGCGTCTCCGTGCCGGTATGCAGCCAGAGAAACCTGACCGACACGGGTTCGCTGCGTAGGGTGTCTTCTGCATAGAATGCTCCGACGCCATCTTCGAAGCTGCCAACCACAGGCACATCCAACTGGTGCGGATCGGTGGCTGCAAGCCACCAAATGGCCCACTTCTGGCTGGCAGGATCAAAAGACCGCAGCGCAATAGCCCGGTAGGCACCGCTTGGGAATTCAAGAAGGTTGTCTTCGACATTGCCATTCCCGCCCAGAACAGGCCGGGTTTCTGATGTGCCTTCGAATTCTTCCCATTCATCACAGCCGGTCAATCGCTCCTTCAGCCTGCGGTGGCGCACAACCCAGCTGCCGAACTCAAAATCGAAATCCCTGGAAATACTGCTTTTACCGTCCATGAAACTATCCTTCTCAAGTCAATACTGTTCTTGTTTTGTTCCAGATCAGCCATCAAGTCAACGGTGAAACCCCGCTACGGGCTGCTTTGGCAAAGAATGGGTGAATGTTGAGTAAGTTCAGCTGGTTATCCTGCGGGGGTATCTCCAGGCCCCCCGTATTTGCACTGGGACCTGCACAGCCGGGACGCAGGATCGAAAGCCGTGTGCTATGCTCTCTCCTGCGGCAATGCGGAGGTGCGACTGATGGCTGATTTCTATTCCGCAGAGCAGCGCCAGCTGCAGGATGCCTTCGGCACGCGGGGGCTGGCGGACGCTCTGCACGGCAACGTCCTGCGGCAGGCGCTGGCCCCGATGGACCGGAAATTCATCGCCGCAAGCGACTTCTTTTTCCTCTCCACTGTGGATCGCTGCGGCTATCCGACGGTGTCTTACAAGGGCGGCTTCCCGGGGTTCGTGCAAATGCCCGACGATCGCACCCTCCGTTTTCCGGTCTATGACGGCAACGGCATGTTCCTGTCGGCAGGCAATGTCGCCGCCACCGGCAAGGCCGGCCTGCTGTTCATTGATTTCACTCAGCCCCGCCGCCTGCGGCTGCAGGGCACCGCCAGCCTTGTGACAGACGAGCCGCAGCTGGCAGACGTCCCGGAGGCCCTGATGCTGGTCCAGGTGGAGCTTGAGGCCATCTTCACCAACTGCCCGCGGTATATTCACAGCTACCATCGTACCGGCCGCTCTGAATATGTGCCTGCTGACGGTGCCGAAACGCCGGTGCCGGAGTGGAAGCGGGTGGATTACCTTCAGGAACAGCTGCCGCCCAAGGACCGCGAGGCCGCGCGGAAGTCAGGAGAGGTGATCACCGAGGCAGAGTACCGCAAGCACTTCTGGAAAGGGCTGGAGTAGGGCGTTGGCCCGCGCCGTGATTGCCAGAAGATTCGTAGCGGCTGGATTGATCCTGTACCGGAAACAGTGCCGCGCTGCCCGTGTTAGTGTTGAGTGTTTTCTTCCCGGTTGAGGGCAATTTAGATGAATTTAAGGCAAATTCGTCAAAATTGTGACCGGCTGCACTATCTTCAGACTGCAGCCGGAATGGGTCCGCGGGCCTGAGGCTGCAGTGTAGTGTGCAAGGGAGTAACCCAATGGGACAGGTCTATCAGCCGGGGGGCTGGCAGGAGATCGAGGGCGTGCCGGAAGAGGCGTCCGATGCGGAGATTCTCGCCAGGGTTCGCAATCTGGTCCAGGCGGAAACCGCGGTCCGTACGCAGCCGCAGGAGCCTGCGCCAAACCGCGTGAGCCAGTGGCAGCCAGCAGAAGCCGTTCAGCCCAAGCAACCGCCGCAAGCAGCCGCCAAGACAGAACGCGCACTGATGGCACGCCTTCTGGACCGCCTGCGGGGCTGACCTCACCGCGCTGCAAGCTGCCGTGCACCCAAGGATTTTCAAAATCCTTGGCAATTTTCTTCGAAGAAAATTGCCGCCGCACGCACCCTCTCAACTTACCTCATAAGGCAGAACACCGCGCTGGTCGGTGTTGATGGTCAGCCGCCGCTCCAGCGGTGGAACGGACCGCTGATGGCAGTCCTTCCTCTCGCAGATCCGGCAGGAGATGCCGATCGGCTCATAGGCGCTGTCCTGGCTCACATCCAGCCCGTCGGCATAGACCAGCGCATCTGCATGGCGCACCTCGCACCCCAGCGCGATTGCATAGCGGCGCACCGGCGCGCCGAACGAGCCGCCCGGTTTCGACACATCCCGGGCCAGCGAGATATAGCGCACCCCATCCGGCGTCTCCGCCAGCTGACGCAGGAACCGGCCCGGGGTTTCAAACGCCCGGTGCACGTTCCACAGGGGGCAAGCGCCGCCAAAGCGGGCAAATTGCAGCCGCGTGGCCGAGTGCCGCTTGGTGATGGTTCCCGCCTGATCCACCCGCACAAAGAAGAACGGCACGCCCTTGGCGCCGGGCCGCTGCATGGTCGAGAGCCGGTGCGCAATCTGCTCAATCGAAGCACCAAAGCGGATCGCCAGCAGCTCCAGGTCATGCCGGCAGGCCTGTGCAGCTTCCAGAAAGCGGCCATAGGGCATCAGCGCCGCGCCGGCGAAATAGTTGGCGAGGCCGATCTTGGCGATGGCGCGGGCCTCCTCGCTTTGAAACTTTGCAAAATCGAGGGTCGCCTCCAGCAGGGTGTTCTGCCGCAGGAGCGCCACCTGCAGCAGCATCTGGAACAGCTGCGTCTGCGGCGCGGAGCGGTTCGACAGATGCAGTACCTGCGCTTCGGCGTCGTAATGGCGCAAGCCCTCCATCTCGGTTTGGCGCACCTTGATGCCGCCGCGCTCCAGCTCGGCAATGGCCGCCGCGCGGATGTCGCTGGTGGCGGCAAACCGCTCCGCCGCGTGGTCCACCGCGTCGATGTAGTTGTCGCAATAGTGGAAGAAATCGCGCACCTCTTCCCATGGGCTGGCCTGAATGCGCGCATCCTCCCGCCCCAGCGCCTCATCCAATGAGGCAAGCCGTTCATGGGTCTGCCGGTAAGCCCGGTGCAGCGCCAGAAAGGCCCGCGCCAGGGCAGGGGCGTTTGAGGCGGTCAGCCGCAGGTCCGCCAGCGGTGGCGCGTCATCGGCAAACACCGGATCCGCCATCGCCTCGCGCATGTCGCTGACCAGCCGTTCGCTGTCCCCAGCTGACAATTCGGTCACATCCATGCCGAATTCCTGCGCCAGTGCCAGCACCACCGTGGTCGACACCGGGCGATTGTTGTTCTCCATCTGGTTCAGATAGGGCAGGGAGACCCCCAGCTTGGCGGCGAAATCCTTCTGCGTCAGCTCCAGCCGCTGCCGCATCTCGCGCAGCTTGGCGCCCGCGTAAAGTTTCTGGGTGGCCATGAGGGGAGCCTTTGCAAATTCAATTCTTGCGAATGGTATAATTGCAAACTCACCCCTGCAAGCCCGTGGCGGCTCTTATGCGCCGATCTGCCGCTCCCGCCAGACCACCAGCAAGATCGCGACCAGGCCCATCATGGCGGTGGCAAACATGATCACCAGGAGCGGCACTGCAGTTGACCCCGGCACCAGCAGCATCCCTGCAAAGGCGCTGAGCGCGGCACCCGCGCCGATCATGATCGCGCCGCTGAGGCCGGAGGCGGTGCCCGCCAGATGCGGCCGCACCGAAATCGCGCCTGCGGTGGCATTGGGGATTGCCATGCCGTTGCCCAGCCCGACAAAGCACATGAGGCCAAAGAAGGTCCACACCGTATCTGCGCCCGCCATCGCAATCAGCAAGGACAGCAGCACCCCGCCGCCATTGATCACGCAGCCCCATAGCACCATGCGGTTGACGCCCAGCCGGGTGGAGAACCGGCCGGAGACAAAATTGCCGGCAAAATACCCGACCGCAGGAGCGGAGAAGAAGACACCCAACTCCGCAGTGCTCAGCCCGTATACCTCGGTGCCGACAAAGGGCGCACCGCCGAGGTAGGCAAAGAACGCGCCCGACGCCAGGCCGGAGGACAGGGAATAGCCCCAGAACCGCGGCGACTGCAGCAGCTCCGGGTACTCGCGGAACTGCGCCACCAGCGTCTTGCCGCTCTTGTGTGCGGTCTCGCCGAAATCGGTGAAGGTGATCAGCAGCGTCGCCGCGCCGACCAGGAACAGCAGCCAGAAATTGGCGGTCCAGCCCATCCACTGGTCCAGAAAACCGCCGATCGCCGGGCCGATCATCGGCACCACCGCCATGCCCATGGTGACATAGCCGATCATGCTGGCGGCCTCATTGGTGTCATACATGTCGCGCACCGCGGCGCGGCTCAGCACCATGGTGGCCGCCACCACTGTCTGCGCCACCCGGAACAACAGGAACAGCTCCGCCGTCGGCGCATAGATGCAGCCCAGTGTGGCCAGCAGGAACAGAACGATGCTGATCAGAATGACCGGACGCCGCCCCATCTGGTCGGAAATCGGCCCGACAAAGATCTGCACCACCGCATTGCCTGCCAGATACAGCGCCACCGACAGCTGCATTACCCGATAATCCACCGCATAATACTCTGCCATTCCCGCCAGCGACGGCAGATGCAGGTTCATGCCAAGCGCCGACAGGCCTGCCAGCAGGATCAGGGTGAAAATGCGCGGGGGCGTCCGCTGGCCAGAGGCCCTGGTATCATATGTGGACATACCATCTGCCTTATAGGGGCTCGCCGCCCTTGTCTATCGCGCATTCCGGGAGACCTTCATGTGCATTGCGGGGCTGCGGTTGCGGCTGGTTGAGTTTGCTGATTTTCAACTTTGCGGCTCGCGTATGCAAACGGTTTGCAAATTTGCGATAATGTCCTTTGGCTTCGCCGCAGCGCAATATATGGTCGCGCTGAAACTGACAGGGGACATGAGCCATGAAAGACATTCTTTCCGAGCTGGAAGACCGCCGCCAGGACGCGCGGCTGGGCGGCGGCCAGCGCCGCATCGACGCACAGCACGGGCGCGGCAAGCTGACAGCCCGTGAACGGATCGAGCTGCTGCTGGACGAGGACAGCTTCGAAGAGTTCGACATGTTCATCGCCCACCGCTGCACCGATTTCGGCATGGAAAACAACAAGCCGGCCGGTGATGGCGTGGTCACGGGCTGGGGCACCATCAACGGCCGCCAGGTCTATGTGTTCTCCCAGGACTTCACCGTGCTGGGCGGCTCTGTCTCTGCCACCCACGCGCAGAAGATCTGCAAGATCATGGATATGGCGGTGCAGAACGGCGCGCCGGTCATTGGCATCAACGACTCAGGCGGTGCCCGTATCCAGGAAGGCGTCGACGCGCTGGCCGGCTACGCCGAGATTTTCCAGCGCAACATCATGGCCTCCGGCGTGATCCCGCAGATCTCCGTCATCATGGGCCCCTGTGCCGGCGGTGCCGTGTACTCCCCGGCGATGACCGACTTCATCTTCATGGTCAAGGACACCTCCTACATGTTCGTGACCGGCCCCGACGTGGTGAAAACCGTGACCAACGAAGTGGTCACGGCTGAGGAACTGGGCGGGGCTTCCACCCACACCCGCAAATCCTCTGTCGCCGACGGCGCCTTTGAAAACGACGTCGAGGCGCTCGCCGAGGTCCGCCGCCTGGTCGACTTCCTGCCGCTGAACAACCGTGAAAAGCCCCCGGTGCGCCCGTTCTTTGACCAGCCGGGCCGGATCGAGGAAAGCTTGGACACCCTGATCCCGGAAAACCCCAACAGCCCCTACGACATGAAGGAGCTGATCACCAAGGTCGCGGATGAGGGCGACTTCTACGAAATCCAGGAGGATTTCGCCAAGAACATCATCACCGGCTTCATCCGCCTTGAGGGCCAGACCGTGGGCGTCGTCGCCAACCAGCCGATGGTGCTGGCGGGCTGCCTCGACATCGACTCCTCCCGCAAGGCCGCCCGTTTCGTGCGCTTCTGCGACTGTTTCGAGATCCCGATCCTGACCTTTGTCGACGTGCCGGGCTTCCTGCCGGGCACCAGCCAGGAATACGGCGGCGTCATCAAGCACGGCGCCAAGCTGCTGTTTGCCTATGGCGAAGCCACCGTGCCGAAGGTCACCGTGATCACCCGCAAGGCCTATGGCGGCGCCTATGACGTGATGGCCTCCAAGCATCTGCGCGGCGACTTCAACTATGCCTGGCCGACCGCCGAGATCGCGGTGATGGGCGCCAAGGGCGCAACCGAGATCATCCACCGCGCCGACCTTGGCGATGCGGACAAGATCGCGGCCCACACGGCAGACTACGAAGACCGCTTTGCCAACCCCTTCGTGGCGGCGGAACGCGGCTTCATCGACGAAGTGATCATGCCCCAGTCCACCCGCAAACGGGTCAGCCGCGCCTTTGCCTCGCTGCGGGGCAAGCAGCTGAAAAACCCGTGGAAAAAGCACGACAACATTCCGCTGTAAGGACACGGCGGGAGTTTTTCAGCAAGGCCTCTCGCTGAGCCTGTTTGCTCTGCGAGAGGTCCGCGAAATCAAGGAGTCAGAATTGTTCGCAATTAAAAAAACACTTTTTGCCTCAGTTGTGGCTGCTGCCTCCATTTTGGGGTGGGTGTCTGAGGCGGATGCAGGGAAAGACGTCAAGATTTCCAAAAAAGACGTCTACCTAATGATGCTGTATAGCCGTCGTCAGGATGCCCCTTTTACCGGAGCCATATTTTGTCCGGTCAAGGAAGGTTCGGTTCAGGACTGCCGTAAGAAAACTGGAGGTTACCTTTTCGGAAATTATCGTTGGGACCTGAAATCCACCTGGTTTCCATTGAACCGGGAAGAGGGACTTCCCTACGCCCTGTTTGACAATGTGAAGCACAAGGCTGGCGGGCAATATGTTCTCACGTCCGGAACTTTTGGAATTGATGCACTGGACCACAATCCAGTTGTCCCTGAAGGCGTCACTTACGCATTAAATTCTGAACCCGGAACAGTTTTTGTGATCCCGGAAAAAGGGCAGTCTCAAAAACAAGCGATACAGACCGCAAGGACGCTCCTAAGGAGCAAATACGGGGACGCTGTAAACCAGCTCCAAATCAAGCTCATCAGTGCGGTCAAATACACCTGCACGGGATTGGGGAGTAGCAGAACGTGTACTCCTGGAAAGGCCGTAAATCCTTCTTCCATCGTTAAAGATTGGGATAGATGACCCGCACCCCCTGGCATATCACCCGCACGGACAGCAGCCTGACGCTGTCGCGCCGCCTGCCTGCCCGCTTCGACGTGGTGGCGGAAACGGTGCTGCCTGCCGCTGATCCCCTGCGGCTGGCGCATCAGATCCGTCAGGACATGTGGCGCAAGCTGCAGTCCCTGCGCGGCTTCTCCCCTGTGGTGGAGATCACCGCCGAAGGGCAGGGGCTGCGGGTGCGTGCAGGCGGCCAGGTGACGGGCCGGGTGCCTGCCAATGCCGCCGCGCTGATAGCAGAGGTTCTGGATAACCCCGCCCGCCGCGCCCGCTGGATCCGCCATGCCAGCAGGGGCCGGGACGCCTCGCTGCCCGATTCCCCGGCAGATGCGAAGGATTCGCATAGATTCGCGGCAAAAATTGACATGGAGGCCGAATCAGCGTCATGATCCGCGCCAGCCGATATCAGACAGCGCGCGCCACTTGCGCAGCGCCTGCAGCTCCGGCCGGAGGAGCCCGGGCAACCGGGGGCCGGGGCTGCGGATATCTGGCGGCAATCCCCTTTGCCTTCTGTGCCCTGACCGCCGCGGCGGCAGATGCCGTCTCCGTGCCCTCGGGCCAGCCTGTGACGCTGGCAGAAGTGCTTCTGGACGAGGCCCCTGGCCAGTCCGGCGAAACCTGGGCGCGGTTCCGCTTCCTCGCACCGCAGATCGCCCGTGAAAGCGGAACAGTCAGCTATGAGGCCGCCGCCCCCGACATGGACCACCTTTGCGGCAGCATCGCGCTGCCCTATCTGGCCGAACATGGCCTGACCGCGGCGCGGGTGGTGATTTCGCTCTCCGACCGGATGGTGCCCTTTGGCGCCCAGGACCCGGACGCGACCCAGTTCTTCGAAGCCTACCGCCCCGACGGCGCCGCCTGCATGTGGGAGGCTTTCTGATGGTTCCACAATATCTTGCGGGTCTTGGGCAGGATCGGCGGAATCTTGCGGCATTGCAGCCACAGCCCCGTCAATTGCCGCGATTTGCATGTGACTTGGCCGCAAACCCGGTTATCCTCGCCGCGGGCAGTCATAAGGCTGCCTTCGCATTGAGGTTGAGGCACGCGGACGGCACAGCCGCCGCAGGTTTCACACATTTTATCAGGAGACAGAAATGTCCAAGAGCATCAAGCTTTTCGCCCTGGCAGGCCTGCTGGCCGCCGTCACCGCCTGCGCCCAGCAGGAAGAAGAATTCGTCGTTGTTGAGCCGGTCACCGAAGAACCGGTTTTCACCGGCAAGTACAACTAAACACTACAGGGGTCCGGCCCTGCGGCCGGCCCCCGCCGCCCCGTGGGGTGCCGGACCGGAGGCACCCAAATGCTGAAACACCGCGGGTTCCCGGGCCGTATGCCCGGCACAGATTTCCAATTCACCATCCGCCGCCCCAACCCCAAAGGGGTCACGCCGCTGACCCGGCGCGAGCGCTTCCGCGACCGCAAGAACGTCGACAAACGCGTCGACCTGATGTTCATGCAGTCCCTGTGGGAGCATTTCGGCGACCAGCCGTTTGAGCGCGGCAACCTCGATGCAGGCCGTCTCAGCTGGCTGTTCGGCCGCGAGGTGATCCCGGCCGAAGATCCCTTTGATCCCGCAAGCTATGAGGCGCTGCTGGTTATCAACGAGGCGGTTGCGCGCGCGTCCTTCCCGGAGGCGTTCGACTGATGGCGCGCACCCGGACGCATATCTCGGGCTTGGCGGCGCGGTCCCTTGCGCGCAGCCTGTCCCGGCGTCCGGGGCGCCGCAATTTCGGCGTGAATTTGCACACGGCCCTTCCAGTTCAGCAGGAATCTGCCAAATTCGGGGGTGTTGAATTTCAGGGGCTTACAGCTGCTGCCGCCCGGTGCATCGTGGGTCAAGCAGCGCAGCCACGCTGCTGTGCCGAGCATCTGTTCCGGCCCCTTCGCCTGAACGGGCAGGTACGCGCCCCCATCCGCGGCCTGCCCGTCTTTTATCCCCTTCAGGCATTGGCGGAAGCTTGCCGCATCTCCCCCCCGGTGCGGCAAGCCTCCGCCCATCAGACACCCCGGATCCGAGCAGCGTTGCGCCCGGCTTGCCAGCCTGCAAATTCCGCAGGGACACTGACGTCCCCGGAAGAAGGAACATGGACATGCGGGCAAAATCTCTCATCGCGGCGCTGTCGCTCTGCGGCCTTGTGGCAGCCTGTGGCGACACCACCGGCGAACGGATCATCTACGGCGGCGGCGCCGGCGCGCTTGGCGCTGCAGTGCTGGATGCCAACCTGGTCACCGGCGCAGCCGTCGGCGTGGCCGCAAACCTCGTTTACTGCGAGCAAAACCCCCGCAAATGCTGAGGGTGCTGCCGCGGCACTGAACAGCTGCCCCTCGCGGGCGGCTACTGAAATCGCGCAAACGCCGCGTCCGGGCTTTCCCCGGGCGCGGCGTTTTGCATTCCGGAATACCAAGGAACAAGGGACTGCCTATGTTTGATAAGATCCTGATCGCCAACCGGGGCGAGATCGCCTGCCGTGTGATCAAAACCGCGCGCAAGATGGGTATCAAAACCGTTGCCATCTACTCCGACGCCGACAAGCAGGCCCTGCATGTGCAAATGGCCGACGAGGCCGTCCACATCGGCCCGCCGCCTGCCAACCAGTCCTATATCGTCATCGACAAGGTGATGGAGGCGATCCGCGCAACCGGCGCGCAGGCGGTGCATCCGGGCTATGGCTTCCTCTCCGAGAACTCCAAGTTCGCCGAGGCGCTCGAGGCCGAAGGCGTTGCCTTTGTCGGCCCCCCCAAGGGCGCGATCGAGGCGATGGGCGACAAGATCACCTCCAAGAAAATCGCCCAGGAGGCAGGCGTCTCCACGGTGCCCGGCTACATGGGCCTGATTGCCGATGCCGACGAGGCGGTTAAGATCTCGAATGAGATCGGCTACCCGGTGATGATCAAGGCCTCCGCCGGCGGCGGCGGCAAGGGCATGCGGATCGCCTGGAACGACGAGGAAGCCCGCGAAGGCTTCCAGTCCTCCAAGAACGAGGCCGCAAACTCCTTCGGCGACGACCGGATCTTCATCGAGAAATTTGTCACCCAGCCGCGCCACATCGAAATCCAGGTGCTCTGCGACAAGCACGGCAACGGCATTTACCTGGGTGAGCGCGAATGCTCGATCCAGCGCCGCAACCAGAAAGTTGTCGAAGAAGCCCCGTCGCCCTTCCTTGATGAGGAAACCCGCAAGGCGATGGGCGAGCAGGCCGTGGCACTGGCCAAGGCCGTTGGTTACTCCTCTGCCGGCACCGTGGAATTCATCGTCGACGGCGACAAGAACTTCTACTTCCTGGAAATGAACACCCGCCTGCAGGTGGAACATCCGGTGACTGAGCTGATCACCGGCGTCGACCTGGTGGAGCAGATGATCCGCGTCGCTGACGGGGCCGAACTGCCGATGCGCCAGGAAGATGTGAAACTCACCGGCTGGGCGATTGAAAACCGTCTTTATGCCGAAGATCCCTACCGCGGCTTCCTGCCCTCCATCGGCCGCCTGACCCGCTACCGCCCGCCGGCGGAAACCGCGGCTGGCCCGATGCTGGTCAACGGCAAATGGCAAGGTGATGCGCCTGCTGGCGAGACCGCCGTGCGCAACGACACCGGCGTCTATGAGGGCGGCGAGATCTCGATGTACTACGACCCGATGATCGCCAAGCTCTGCACCTGGGCGCCGACCCGCGAGGACGCCATCGGCGCCATGCGGACCGCGCTCGACAGCTTCGAGGTGGAGGGCATCGGCCACAACCTGCCGTTCCTCAGCGCGGTGATGGACCACCCGATCTTTATCGACGGTTCCATGACCACCGCCTTCATCGAGGAACAGTACCCCGACGGGTTTGAGGGCGTTGAACTGCACAGCGACGACCTGCGCAAGATCGCGGCCGCCTGCGCCGCCATGCACCGGGTTGCCGAAATCCGCCGCACCCGCGTGTCGGGCCGGATGGACAACCATGAGCGCAAGGTCGGCACCGACTGGGTGGTGAGCCTGCAGGACCAGTCCTTCAACGTGGAGATCGACGCTGACCGCGACGGCGCCACCGTCAATTTCGAGGGCGGCGGCAGCTACCGTGTGACCTCCGACTGGACCCCGGGCGACCAGCTGGCCACCCTGCAGGTGAACGGCGAGACCCTGGTGCTGAAGGTGGGCAAGGTGACCCAGGGCTTCCGCGTCCGCTCCCGCGGCGCTGACCTGGCCGTCAAGGTGCGCACTCCGCGTCAGGCCGAACTGGCCGCGCTGATGCCGGAAAAGGTCGCGCCCGATACCTCCAAGATGCTCCTGTGCCCGATGCCCGGCCTTATCGTGAAGGTCGACGTCGAAGTGGGGCAGGAGGTCCAGGAGGGCCAGGCGCTCTGCACTGTCGAAGCCATGAAGATGGAAAACATCCTGCGCGCCGAGCGTAAGGGGGTGGTGTCCAAGATCAACGCATCCGCTGGCGACAGCCTGGCGGTTGATGATGTGATCATGGAATTCGAATAATGCACCTTGGGGCAGGCACATATGCACGCGGGCAGGCGGGTTTTCCCGCCCCCGCAGCCGTGCCTGCCCCGCAAAATACGGTGCCATGCACCAAATCTTCAGTTTTTTCTGCGACACTGCGGGCGTTTGACCACTCCAAGGTGCCGCATGACCCGTCTCCTGACCTGTCTTTTGACCGTTCTGGCCGTCCTGTCCGCCTGCGCGCTGGACAAGGAGGAGGCGCTGCGCGCCCAGCTCTCCGCCTGGGTGGAACTGGGGGAGACGTTCTTTTTCCAAAGCTCAATGAGCTGCACCGCAGCGGTGTTTCACACCGCGGAGAACCCGCGCATCACCTCGCTGGTGGACCGTGCGCGGTCCCTCAATACTGGCATGAAGATGCTGGAGGCCGGCAAGCCGGTGATGTTTGCGGTCTCGGGCAAATCCCCCAATGCGGTGACAGAGGACATCATGTCCCGCGACCTGCCGCAGGGGCTGGGGGTGCTGAATTCGGGGCTGGCAGGGGTCAGCTGCATGACCGATCTGGTCAAATCCGTCTATTACCAGGCGATCCGCAACCCGGGCTCCAGCCTGGTCTTCGTGCCGGAAACCGGCGCGATGGTGGTGCTGGACAAACAGGCGATGGCGCTGATCTACGTCCGCGGCAACGGCTGACCGGAACCGCCCGGCAGGCTCAGCCGCCGCGCCGTTCTTCCACTTCGCGCAGCCGTTCCGGGAACTTGTCGATGGTGCGGGACAGCTCGCGCACCGTCCAGGGATGCGGCTTCCTCAGCTTGACGCCGCCGTCCTTGCCCACCAGCACCAGCATGAACCCGCGCGGCCGCAGCTTCTTGCGCAGGGCCGACTTGGCAGCCGGATCGGTATCGGTCAGCACCACCACATCGCGCGTCTTCAGCGCCTCGATGCCCTCCATCAGCCGCTCCATCTGCTCATGGAACCGCGGGTCCTCGGGGCTGTCGGCAAACACCACCACCGGGCGGTGCGTCCACTGGAATTCCTCCAGCTCCACATCATACCCGGGCTGTATCAATTCAGGCGCACTGCCATCCGCCGCCGCAGCCGCCAGCGGCAGGAACCCTGCCAAAACAACGCTAAGGATTGCTCTCATAATCTCTCCTGTTGTGTTGAATATATGTGTGCCGGCGGCAAATGCGACTGTGAAATCCGCAGCTTGGCGAAAAAACATAAACGTTAACGGGATAATGAGGGGTTGCCGGCCATGATCGTGCCATTCCCCTTGACCGGGCTGCGGCCTGCGGCCCTTCATCAGAGGCCCCGTAACGCTATGAAAGTGATCCTGCACTCCGGCGCGCACCGCTGCGCAACCACCTCGTTCCAGGAATACATGCGCCACAATGCGCAAGCCCTCGAAAAACAGGGTATCGGTTTCTGGGGGCCTTACCGCACCCGCAACGGGCTGTTCCACGGCATCCAGCCGGGGCCGGCCCCGGTGTCCGGCCGCAACCTGGTGCAGCGCGCCCAGGGCCGTCTGAAAATCCAGATGGCGGACAGCAGCGGCCAGGGCATCCGCCAGCTGCTGGTGAGCGAGGAAAACATGATCGGCTCGGTGCGCCAGAACCTGCGGCTCGGCGATCTCTACGGCGGTGTGGGCGAACGCATGGCACGCTTCTCCCAGGCATTCGGCGGCGCAGTCACCGATGTGGCGCTCTCGATCCGCAGCCTCGACAGCTACTGGACTTCGGCGCTGGCCTACGCAGTGGCCCGCGGCCACAAGCTGCCCTCCGCGGCCACGCTGGACCGGCTGGCGCAGTCGCCGCGCAGCTGGCGCGACGTGATCACCGACATTGCTGCCGCGATGCCGGATGTAAACCTGCATGTGCTGCCGTTTGAAACCTTCGGCACCCGGCCTGAGGCCGCACTGCAAGCGCTCACCGGCATCGAGGCGCCGCGCACCCACGCGCGGGTGCGCCTCAATGCCTCGCTCTGCCTGCAGGACCTGCGCGCCAGCCTGCCGTCCCGGGTGGCGGCCGGCCTGCCTGATGGCGCAGGCCGCTGGCGCCCCTTCGACGACGCGCAGACCGCATATCTGCGCGAGGCTTACGCCGACGACATCATGTGGCTGGCGGGCGGGGCGGACGGCCTCGCATCACTGGCACAGGACCCGGAAAAACAGGCGGCGGGCACGAACCCGCCCCGTATCGCACTGACAAGAGGAAGACCTGATGACAAACAAAGACGAATGGCGGGCTCTGGCTGAGAAAGAGCTGCGCGGACGGGCGGTCGACGACCTCAACTGGCAGACGCTGGAAGGCATCGAGGTCAAGCCGCTCTATACCGAAGACGATACCAGGGATCTGCCCCACATGGGCACGCTTCCCGGTTTCGGCCCCTTCACCCGCGGGGTGAAGGCCACCATGTATGCAGGCCGCCCCTGGACCATCCGCCAGTACGCGGGCTTCTCCACCGCCGAAGAATCCAACGCCTTCTACCGCCGCAACCTGGCCGCGGGCCAGCAGGGCGTCTCGGTCGCCTTCGACCTCGCCACCCACCGCGGCTATGACAGCGACCACCCGCGCGTGGTCGGCGATGTCGGCAAGGCCGGCGTGGCCATCGATTCAGTTGAGGACATGAAAATCCTGTTCGACGGCATCCCGCTCGACAAGGTCTCGGTCTCGATGACCATGAACGGCGCGGTGATCCCGGTTCTGGCGTCTTTCATTGTCGCCGGTGAGGAGCAGGGCCACGACAAGAGCCTGCTGGCGGGCACCATCCAGAACGACATCCTCAAGGAGTTCATGGTCCGCAACACATATATCTATCCGCCGAAACCCTCGATGCGGATCATCTCGGACATTATTGAGTACACCTCGAACGAGATGCCCAAGTTCAACTCCATCTCGATCTCCGGCTACCACATGCAGGAGGCCGGCGCGAACCTGGTGCAGGAGCTGGCCTATACCATCGCCGACGGCCGCGAATACGTGCGCGCCGCACTGGATGCCGGCATGGACGTGGACAAATTCGCAGGCCGCCTGTCGTTCTTCTTTGCGATCGGCATGAACTTCTTCATGGAAATCGCCAAGCTGCGCGCCGCCCGCACCCTGTGGCACAGGGTGATGACCGAGTTCGGCGCCAAGTCCGAACGCTCCAAGATGCTGCGCACCCACTGCCAGACCTCGGGCGTGTCGCTGCAAGAACAGGATCCCTACAACAACGTGATCCGCACGGCGTATGAGGCGATGTCTGCCGTGCTTGGCGGCACTCAGTCGCTGCACACCAATGCGCTGGATGAGGCCATCGCACTGCCCACCGATTTCTCCGCCCGCATCGCCCGCAACACCCAGCTGGTGCTGCAGGAGGAAACCGGCGTCACCAATGTGGTCGATCCGCTGGCCGGCTCCTACTACATCGAAAGCCTCACGGCGGAACTGGTGGAGAAGGCCTGGGCGCTGATGGAAGAGGTCGAGGAGATGGGCGGCATGACCAAGGCCGTCGAAAGCGGCATGCCCAAGCTCCGCATCGAAGAGTCGGCAGCCCGCCGCCAGGCGATGATCGACCGCGGCGACGAGGTTGTGGTTGGCGTCAACAAGTACCGCAAGGACAAGGAAGACCCGATCGACATTCTGGATGTCGACAACCACGCGGTGCGCGACGCCCAGATCGCCCGCCTGCAAAAGATGCGCGAGACCCGCGACGAGGCTGCCTGCCAGGCGGCGCTCGATGAACTGACCCGCCGCGCCGCATCAGGCGAGGGCAACTTGCTGGAAGCCGCAGTCGAAGCCGCCCGCGCGCGGGCCTCAGTCGGAGAGATCTCCATGGCAATGGAAAAGGAATTCGGCCGCCACCGCGCGGAAGTCAAAACCCTGGCCGGCGTCTATGGCGCGGCGTATGAGGGCGACGAGGGCTTTGCCGCGATCCAGAAATCGATCGAGGAGTTCGCCGAGGAAGAAGGCCGCCGCCCGCGTCTGCTGGTGGTCAAGATGGGCCAGGACGGCCACGACCGCGGCGCCAAGGTGATCGCCACCGCCTTTGCCGATATTGGCTTTGACGTCGACGTGGGCCCCTTGTTCCAAACCCCGGAGGAAGCCGCCCAGGACGCCATCGACAACGACGTCCACGTGATCGGCATCTCGTCCCAGGCGGCGGGCCACAAGACGCTGGCGCCGCAGCTGGTCGAGGCGCTGAAGGCCGAAGGCGCGGGCGACATCATCGTGATCTGCGGCGGTGTCATTCCGCAGCAGGACTACGAGTTCCTGTACTCCAAAGGCGTCAAGGCGATCTTCGGCCCCGGCACCAACATCCCCGAGGCCGCCCAGGACATCCTGCGCCTGATCCGCGAAGCGCGCGCCTGACACGCAGGCCGCATCTGCGGGGCAGGGGAGGTCCTCCCGTACCCGCAGGTGCCCGCCCTCCGGGCCGCCCCCTTGGCGGCTTTGGGTCCGGCAGCCCGCCCCGATGGGGTGGGCTGCCTGCATCGCGCACAGGCGCGATGCCGCGCCCAACCGGCGCGGATGGGCCTTTGGCTCAGTCAAGCGCCGGGCGGGAGTGCCCGTTGCTTTAGAAACATGGTGCCGCTTGCCGCAGCTTTCCGCCGGGTCTGATACGCCATGCCTTGGCAAACCGTAGCGGCGGTGATTGAGTGGCGCCATGCAGCGCAGCAAACGCCCCCGGATCCTCACCGGCATGGCCCTCGGCGCCCTCTGGGGCCTGCTGGTTGTTGGCCTGCCGCAATGGCTGGGCCTGCCCTATATCCCGGCCCCCATCGCATTGCCCGGCGCCTTCCTCGCGCCGGGGCTGGTGCTGGCACTGATCATCGGCCGCCTGGCGCAGCGGCGGTTCTTCGATGACGCCATCATCGACGGAGAGCCCTTCGCCCCCGGCTCCCCGGCCGAGATCGACCAGCGCGTGCTGACCAACAGCATCGAGCAGCTGGTGCTGGCACTTGCCATCTGGCCCTTTGCCGCCGTCACCCTGGGCGGCGCCGTAGCCATCGCCCTCGGCCTTTCCTTCGCCGTCATGCGGCTGTTGTTCTGGGGCGGCTACCACCTGTCGCCGCCTTTGCGGGGGCTAGGCTTTGCCGGGACGTTTTACCCGACGGTGATTGCGGGCATCTGGGCGCTGGTGGTTTGGATGTGAAGGCGGGCCGGAACAGTCCGCAGGGCGTTAGCCGGTACCAGCCTGCCCAAGCATCGCCGCCACAATGGCCTCCGGGCAGTCTTCTTGAAGCAGGTGCCCGGCGCGAGGAACCGGCTGGCACGGCGTGCCGGCGATCAAACCGGCCAGCTCATGCCCCTTGGCAATCGGGATCCATTGATCCTCCTCCCCCCACAGCACCTTGACCGGGCAGTCCAGCAACCGGTACTGCGGCTCGATCTCGTCAGTAAACGCCTGATCCATCTGCGCAATCTGCCGGTAAAAGGCCGCCTGACCGGTCTCTCCCGTCCAGGGCGACGCATAGATGTCCAGCGCCTCTTCGCTGAGCGTCTGATGGGCCGCTGTTTGCAGATAGGCGCGCAGAAGGGCCTGATGCATATAGTCCGGCATCCCGGCAAAGGCAGCCTCGTGTTTCTTCACATGCTGCACAAAGGGAGAGCCCCAGGGCTGCAGCGCCACCGCGTCGAAAATCGTCAGCGAGGCATAGCGCAGCCCGTTCAGGAAATGCCCCCGCAGCGCGGTTGCGCCGCCGAAATCATGGGCCAGCACATGCGGCCGCTCCAGCCCCCATTCCTTGAACAAGGCAGCAAGTATCCGGTTCTGCACCCCCAGAGAGACATCTTGCCCGTCGTGCATTTCAGACTGCCCATAACCGGCCATGTCAAAGAAATAGACCGTCCAGCGGTGTTTCAGATGCGGCACGATCCTGCGCCAGACCTGCGAGGAAAACGGGGTGCCATGCAGGGCAACAAGCGCCGGCCCGGTGCCTTCCTTGCCCCAGCGGATGGTGTTCCCCTCAATTTCGCTCGTTTGATTCAATTGCAGCATGGCGATTCTCATATTGTAAATTAGCTAAATGACGATATGAATGGATGCATGGACAGGTCAACACAAATCAAGGCGCTGGCAAGCAGCACCAGAATGGAGGTTCTGCGCCTGCTTGCGGAGCCGGGCAAGCACTTCGGCAGCCAATGGTCCGCTGACCCGGTGGAGTTCGGGGTTTGCATGACGCTGATTGCTGAGGCCTTGGAAGTGTCGCAGCCCACGGCAAGCCGGCATTTGGATATTCTGCGGCAGGCGGGGTTCATCACCGTTCGCAAACACCAGAAATGGTCATACTGCCAGCGGGATGAGGCTGTGATCCGCGACTATCTTCAATGGCTGGGGCAGGAACTGGCAGTGGCCGGATAGCTTGCCAAACCTCGGCAGCACCAGATCCCGCCTTGCACCCCGCCGCAACCCCGTTAGTCTCACGCGCAAAAGGGGAGGGTAGACATGATACTCGATCACCTGGCAGTGGCCGGCGCAACGCTGGAGGAAGCCGCGGCGCATGTAGAGCAGTCGCTCGGCATCGCCCTCGGCCCCGGCGGCTCTCATGCCCGCTATGGCACCCATAACCGGCTGACCGGGCTGGAGGACGGGCTCTATCTGGAGGCCATCGCCATCGACCCGGACGCCCAGCCCGAAGAGCAGCCGCGCTGGTTCAACCTCGACCAATTTGCAGGCCCGGCACGGCTCAGCAACTGGATCCTGCGCAGCGAAGATCTGGAAGCGGAGAAACCCCTGCTGCCGCCCCATGCGCAGCGCCACGTGCAAATGCAGCGCGGGGACTTGCGCTGGCTGATGACGGTGCCCGCGGACGGGCTGCTGCCCTATGACAACCTGTTCCCGGCGGTCCTGCAATGGCAGGCGGAACCGCCTGCAGCAAAATTGCCGCAATCGAACTGCCGCCTGACCCGCCTGATCCTCAGCCACCCGGAGGCCTCTGATTTACAGACCGCGCTTGACCGCATCCTCAACGACCCGCGCCTGAAGGTCGAACAGGGCGCGCCGGCAATGATGGCGGAATTTGACACGCCGCATGGGCCGAGGGTGCTGCGATGATCATCCGTCCCGCAACCGAGGCTGATGCCGGGGCGGTCTGCGCCATCGCCAACTGGGTGATCCGCGACACGCTGGCCACCTTCAACACCCTTGAAAAGACCCCGGAACAGGTGAGGGAGCAGATCACGGCGAGCAACGGCGCCTATCTGGTGGCGGAACAGGACGGGGAAATCCTCGGCCACGCGCATTTCTTCCCGTTTCGCTCCGGCCCCGGCTACCGCTTCACGGCTGAGCACACCATCCACCTGCTGCCCGCGGCGCAAGGCAGGGGGGCCGGCCGCCGCCTCATGCAAGCGCTGGAGAATAAGGCCAAGGAAGCGCAGATCCACGTCCTGATCGCCAGCGTCAGCAGCGCCAACCCTGCTGCCATCGCCTTTCACGCCGCTTTGGGCTACGTGGAAACCGCCCGGATGCCGGAGCTTGGCTGCAAGAACAACCTCTGGCTCGACACTGTTTTCATGCAGAAAATCCTGACACCGGGTATTCCCGCCCCTGACAGTGCCGCCAAAGCCGGATAGGCTCGCCCCATGTCACTCTGGACCCGCATATCCGACGCGCTGGCTGCGCTTGCCGCAGGTGAAAGCCTCACCGACGTCTTTGACAAGCTGCGCGCGCCGCCTGAACGCACCGTGGCCTTTGCCATTGCCGTCATCGCGCTTGGCGCCAAGATGGCCAAGGCCGACGGCCAGGTCACCCGCGATGAGGTCACCGCCTTCCGCGAGGTGTTCCAGATCGCACGGGATGATGAGGCCGGCGCCGCCCGTGTCTTCAACATGGCGCGCACCGATGTGGCCGGTTACCAGGAATACGCCCGCCGCATCCAGCGGATGTTCGGAAACGACCCCACCACGCTGTGTGACTTGATGGAGGGGCTGTTTCACATCGCCATGGCGGATGGCTTCTACCACCCGGGCGAAAACGAGTTCCTGGAGGAGGTGAGCCGCATCTTCGGCCAGACTCCGCAGCAGTTCCAGGCCCTGCGCGCGCGCTTCGTGCCGGATGCGCCCAAGGACCCCTACACCGTGCTGGGCGTCTCGCCTGAGATGACCCGCGAGGAGATCCGCAAGCACTGGCGCCAGCTGGTGCGCGACACCCACCCGGATGCGATGATCGCCCGCGGCGTGCCGGAGGAGGCGGTGCGGCTGGCGGAAAAGCGGATGATCGACATCAACCGCGCCTGGGATGAAATCAGCGGATGCGGCGGCAATGCGGCTGGCCACGTATAACATCGAATGGTTCGCCTATCTGTTCGATAAGGACGACAAGCTGATGCTGGACGCCAAGCCCTCTGGCGTGCATGGCGTCGACCGCTACACCCAAGGCCGCGCCATCGCCCATGTGCTGCAGCGCATCGACGCCGATGCCATCATGGTGGTCGAGGCGCCCAACACCGGCCGCAGCCAGCGCACCACCCGCGCCCTGGAAAACTTCGCCGCTGAGGCCGGTCTCCGGGCGCGCGAGGCGGTCAGCGGCTTTCCGAATGACACCCATCAGGAAATCGCGCTGCTTTATGATCCGGATGTGCTGGACGCGGTGCATGATGCGCGCTCCAGCCCCGCCGCACCGCGGTTTGACGGGGTGTTCGAGATCGACCTCGACGTGGATGAGCGGCTGGACCAGGTGGCGTTCTCCAAACCGCCGCTGGAACTGGCGGTGACTACCAAGGGCAGAACTGTCTTGCGGCTGATCGGCGCCCACCTGAAATCCAAGGCGCCGCATGGGGCCAGAACGCCGGAGGCTATCACTGCCGCCGCCATCGCCAACCGCCGCAAGCAGCTGGCGCAGGCGATCTGGCTGCACCGCCGGGTTAAGGAGCACGCCGCCGCAGGTGAGCATGTGATGGTTCTGGGAGACCTCAACGACGGCCCCGGTCTCGACCAGTACGAGCAACTGTTCGGCCAGTCCTCGGTGGAGATCGTGATGGGCGATCTGCTGCACGACCCTCACGCGCAATGCCTGCTGCAGCCGCGCCCGGACATCCCGCCCAGCACCTCGCGGTTCTACAATGCCGAGACCAAGCGCTTCACCCGGGCGCTCTTGGACTATGTGATGATCTCGCAAAGCCTGATGGGCCTGCGCCCCCAATGGCGCATCTGGCACCCGTTTGAGGACGGCGAATGCTACGCCGACGCAGAGATGCGACAGGCGCTGCTGGATGCCTCGGACCATTTCCCGGTGACGCTGGATATCGAGCTGGGGTGAGGCAGGCATAGAGTATGCCTGCTGTTCATGGCCTTGACAGTTTGCAGACCGCTGCTTAAATGGCCCTTGCACGAGGGGCACGATGCCTCTTGCAATGGAGATTTTATGAAAGAGCCCCGGGCCTAACGCCCGTTCCTGGCGAAACTCACAGGAACACCCGCAAAGATAGGCACACTCACGCGCTGACGCTGAGTGACCCTGTTTCTGTGCTTTCATAAAATCGAGACATCCCCATGAATATCTCAAAGCACGAGCAACGTGTTTTGCATGAACTCGCCCTGGGCGGCGAGATTAAATACGCACGCGGCGACAACGGCAAAGTGCACTCCGTCCAGTGTTATACACGCGACGGCTTTGTCTTCTCAGCCTGCACGATGGACGTGTTCAAGCGCCTCAAGGACAAGCGCTTCATCAAATCGAAGAACGGCAGCCCCTATCGCATCACGCATTTAGGGAACCAATCCGTGCGCGCCCAAATGAACCAGCGATAGGACAGAAGAAGATGACAGATAACACGTTCTCTATCCGCCCCTATCATGCCGATGACACGGATGCGGTGATTGCCGTCTGGCAACAGGCCAACGCGCTCGCGCATCCGTTCCTCAGCCCGGACTTCGTGGCAGAGGTGCAGCAGGCCATGCGCAGCATCTACCTGCCCAATGCGGAAACCTGGGTGCTGGAGGAAGCAGGCACCGTCATCGGTTTCATTGCCCTCATTGGCAATGAAATCGGCGGCCTGTTTCTGGAGCCGTCCAGACACGGCCGGGGATACGGCAGGGCGCTGGTTGATCATGCGGTGGCTCTGAAAGGGCCGCTGAAGGTCGAGGTCTTTCGCGACAACACCATCGGGCGGCCGTTCTACGAACGCTACGGCTTCGAATTTGCCGGGGACGCGCTTCACGAACCCTCCGGACAGGTGAGCCGGAAGATGGCGATGCCCGGTGCCTGACCACCCTTCAACAGGCCGTCCCCCGCGCGGGGCGGCCACACCATTCCTCCAAAGGAGACCAGAAATGGACAACATGGAAAAAGAAAACATCATCGACGTTCACCGCCGTGCTTTCGGCCCGGACGAAGGGCCGGAGATCGCAAAGCTTGCCGAAAGCTTCCTTGATCACCCGGACACCATCTCAATCAGTGTCAGCCGCGATGGCAAGACCGCGGGCAACGTGCTGTTCACGCCCTTCGTTTTTGAGGACCACCCGGGCAAAAAATGCTGCCTGCTCGCACCCTGCGGCGTGTTGCCGGAGTTTCAGGGCCATGGCGTCGGCAAGGAGCTGATGGAAACCAGCATCGCGCACCTAAAGTCCGCGGGCTTTGACGCAGTGTTCGTGCTGGGCGTCCCCGCATTCTATCCCCGCTACGGCTTTGTCCCGACGGACAAGCAGACACCGTACCCGGATCTGCTGACCATGCCGGAATCCTGGATGGCGCTGGAGCTGACCGCCGGAACAGTCGCAAAGCTGAGCGGCAAGACAAAGGCGATCCCTGAGTTCATGCAGCCGGCGATGTGGGACACCTCCGCGTACGGCTAAGCGCAGAAGCCCGGATCTGTGCACCCCGGACGGTTTGACGGGGAAGGCCGGCGCGGAAGTCGCGCCGGCTTTTCAGATAGCCAGCGCCTGAAAGCTGCAGGTCCTGTTCTGGTTTTCATTAAATTTTAGGCAACTAGCGGCAGACTTGCACTTGCGGGCGCGCGTACTGCTCTCCACCTTTGGTTGCGGTGGGTGGCGTTCGCGGTGTGATCCGCATGCGCAGGTGCCGGAGTATGAGCGAGCAAGACAGAAACAGGGCCTTTGCGGCTGAGCTGGAAGCCCGGTTCGGCGCGGAGCTTGACAGCCGAGAGCGCGAAACCGCGGCGCAGGCACTGGGCCGGGATGCGGCCCGCTGCCGACTGCGTCCGGGCGGGTTGCGCGCGCTGTTCAAGGCGCTGGATGAAACCGAATCCGCGGGCCGGGACTGAGCATTGCCATGGCGGAATATACGGCAGAAGCCTTCAAGTGGTCTGGCACCGGCTACAACGCGCAGTACAACACCTCCCACACCGCGGTGTTCAAGGACAATGACGCTGCTTACCAGGGTGACGGCGACAACGGCGAGCGCATCAGCATCGATGGCGGCTCCTTCGGCAAGACAGCCGGCAGCCCCTATGCCATCGACATCGCCTTCACTGACACCGGCGGAGCGCAGCACACCGAAACCTTCTATTTCTTCAATACCGGCGGAGAATGGTATTTCGTGCCGGGGCCGGGCTCTGCCTTCACCACCGGCGCCACGCTGGGCAGCTATCAAAGCCATACCAGCGGCTGGAACTACGCGGATGTGGTCTGTTTCGCCCGCGGCACACGCATCGCCACCGCCGAGGGCCCCTGTCCGGTCGAGATGCTGCGCCCGGGTCAGCAGGTTCTGACCGCCGATGGCGGCTATGCCGTGCTGCAAATGGTGACCTGCCGCGCAGTCAGCGCAGAACAAATCCGCCGCAACCCGAATTTGCGCCCGGTGCTGATCCGCGCCGGTGCGCTGGGTGCAGGTCTGCCGCAGCGCGACTTGCGGGTGTCACGCCAGCACCGGCTGCTGATCAGTTCCCGCATTGCAGGCCGCATGTTCGGCCAGGAACAGGTGCTTGCGGCTGCCCACCAGCTGACGGCGCTGCCCGGTATCCGCATCGACGACGCGGTGGCGGAGGTGGAGTATTTCCACCTGATCTTCGACCGGCACGAGGTTGTGCTGGCCGAAGGTACCCCGGCGGAAAGCCTGCTGATGGGGCCGGAGGCGCTGAAGACCCTGCCACCCGCCGAACATGCCCGGCTCAAGCGCCTGTTTCCGGCGCTGGACGGTGCAGCCCCGCCGCCCGTGCCTGCGCGGCAGATCCCGGAGGGCAAGCAGCAGCGGAAGCTGATCGCCCGCCACAAGAAGAACAGCCAGCCATTGCTGCAGACCTATGAGCCGCAACCGGAGCCTGCCGCCGACAAGGCTCCAGCCGCCGCAGGGCCCAGCCGCACCCCCTGCAGCACCGGCCTTGGCAAGCTGCCGCTGATCCTGTTAGATCCGCTGACCGGGCCGGGCCCGGGTGGCAGGCCTTCGCAGGCCGCGGCGGTGCCGGTCTCCCGGCGTTCCTGATGGCGGCTGCCCCGGCTGGCATTCATCGCCTATGCCGCGTTCCCCCTGTTACACCCCGCATCAGGCCTCTATATTAGCCCCATGAAACACCTCATCCTGCCTGCCGCCCTGATCGCCCTGATGTCCGCGCCGCTTTCTGCCCAGGAAGCGGAAGAGGAGGGGACCGGCCCCTCGCTGATGGAGCGCGGGGCGGAGCTGTTCTGGGAAGGGCTGCGCCAGGAAATGGCGCCGACGCTTGAGGACCTGCAGGGCATGATGGAGGAGATCGGCCCCTCGATGGGTGCCTTCCTGGCAGAGATGGGGCCTGCGCTGGCGGAGATCGCCAAGGAGGTGGAGGACTGGAGCGCTTATGAGCTGCCGGAAATCCTGCCCAACGGCGACATCATCATCCGCAAAAAGCCCAAGGACAACGCGCCCGCCAAGGAAGACAAGGGTGAAGACGAGGGCGTCACCGAAATCTGACGCCCGCGCTGATTATTCTTGCGCCTGTTCCGGCTCGGGTTCCGGTGCGGGTTTGACAAAGCGCAGGTCAATCTCCGCATCCAGCGCCTTGGCCAGCGACTTCAGCCGCGACTCCGCCACCTCGCCGTACAGCGGCCGTGCGGTGTCCGGCAGATCCACATGCAGCACCCGCTTGCGCGGCTGCCAGCGCAAAGACCCGATGTCGCCGTTGCCGGTCACCATCAGCATCGCGCCGAACCGCATCGCCTTGCCCAGCACCTCCGCCTCGTGCTGGCCCTTTTCGTCCAACAGATCATAGAGATACTCGAAAGAGCTGCCGTGCCGCTTGTTGCTGTAGCGATGCAAGAGCGCCAGGCCCAGGAACACCCGTTCGGAATGTTTGAGCCCGCCCAGGTTGGCGCGGGTGGCGTTGTCGAAACAGACCTCGGCGCGGTAGTCGGGATGCGCCCGCCAGCTGACGTCATGCAGCAGGCAGGCCGCCTTGACCAGCCGCCGCTTGCTGTGCCTCGCGCCGCTGAAGATCGGGCTTACGAAATCATAAAGCGTCTTGCCGAAGCCAGGGACGCGCGCGTCCTTCATCTCGGCAAAACGGGAGGCCTCGACCAGCGGGTCGCGGGCGCGCAGCCGCTGCGGCATCTGTTCGTACAGCAGGCCCTCGCGGATGCCATAACTAGAGACTGCAATATCCTTGGGTTTGAAGGTCTTCACGAGCCGGGTCAGCACGTCGATCGCATAGGGCACCAGCGACATCCGGCTGGAGGAAACCCCGCAGGCGCCGCGCAGCTTGTCCAGATCGCTGGTCTCGATATAGCGGGCGGTTTCGCGCACGTCCTTGGCGGACATCCGGTATTCATGCAGCACCTTCAAAGGGTAGCCGCGCCGGTGCATGTCGATGCGGGCAATCGCCCGCCAGCTGCCGCCGACCAGGAACAGACGGTCGCGCTGCGGGCCCATTTCGCCCTTCAGCCGTTCGATCACTTCCTTGATGTGTTCCTTGCGGCCTCTGCGCCCGCCCTTGATGTCGCGCAGCTTCAGCGGCCCAAGGGATGAGGTCACCCGGCGGCCGACGGAGTTTTCCTGGATCTCGGCCAGCTCCATTGACGACCCGCCGATATCGCAGACCAGCCCATAGGCGCCGGGCCAGCCCAGCAATACGCCCTGTGCCGACAGCCGCGCCTCTTCGCGGCCGTCGATGACGTGGATTTTCAGCCCCGTTTCGCGCAGCACCTCTTCGCAGAACTCCGGCCCGTCCTGGGCGTCGCGCACCGCGGCGGTGGCGACGGCAGAGAGGGGCGGCAGCCCCATGCCCTGGGCCAGATGCTGGAACCGGCGCAGCGCCGACAGGGCGCGGGCGCGGCCCTCGGGGTTCAGGCGGCCGCTTTCGGACAGGCCGGCCCCCAGCGCGCACATGATCTTCTCGTTGTAGAAATAGGCCGGGCTGCGGGCGGCGCCGTCAAACACCACCAGGCGGACCGAGTTGGAGCCGACATCGACCACCCCCACCCGAGACAGCGCCCGGGCCTTGGGGTCATCAAAGATCGGACGCCCGAAGGGGCCCCAATCAGTTGCGGCGGCGGTGGCAGCGGCGGCGGGGTCCTGGGACAGGTTCATGAGGGCTCCGTCTTGCGATCCGCGGTCAGGATGGGGCATGGGCGGGCAACGGTCAACCGCTTGCGGATGCGTCATTTTCTGCGGCCTCTTCGCGCACTTCAGACAGCGCCCGCACCGCCAGGGGGCGGGTCAGGCTGCGTTTTTCCGCCAGCGACAGCTGGTCCAGCCGCCGCACGATCTGCGCCGCGGCGGCAAAGGAGCGGTCCATATGCGCCACCAGATAGGGAATCACATCCGGTTTCGGGGTGATCTGGCGGTCGTTGAACAGCTTGGCCAGCACCACCGCCAGCAGCTGGTCGTCGGGCGGCTGCAGTTCGGCATGGGTGGCGGCCTGCACCCGGCTTTGCAGGTCGGGCAGCGTCAGCCCCCAGAGGTTCGGCGCGCCGCGCCCGGTCATCACCAGCGAATGGCCCTGCGCCAGCACCAGATTATGCAGATGGAACAGGGCGTTCTGCTGCTCTGGATCATCCGCGATCTGCGGGACGTCCTCGACCACCACCGGGCCTTGCGCCAGCTCCGGCACCATCTGTTCGCTCAGGCCTGCGGCGGGGAGGATGCGGGCGGCGGTCTGGCTGGCCCAGACATGCGCCAGATGGGTCTTGCCCGCGCCCTTGGGGCCGGTCAGCACCAGCTTGCCGCTGGGCCAGGCAAACTGCGGGTCCAGCAGGGCGACGGCCATCGCGTTGGAAGGCGCGACAAAGAAATCCTCCCGCCCCAGCGCCGGTTTCGCCGGGAGATCAAAGCTCAGCTGCTGTGCCATCGGTTTACTCCGCGCCCGCGTCCCGCTTGACAGCAGTGGGATGGCTCTGGCCCTGATACAGGCGGCTGTCCAGGTACTGTTCGGTCAGGAAGCGGGCGATCACCCCCAGCGCCGCGGCGACAGGCACGGCAACCAGCATGCCGACAAAGCCGAACAGCGCCCCGAACACCGACAATGCCAGCAGCAGCCACACCGGGTGCAGGCCGACAGAGCCGCCCACCAGCTTGGGGGTCAGGAAGTTGCCCTCTGCCACCTGGCCGATGGCAAAGACCGCGGCAACCAGCCCGATCGACACCCAGTCGCCCCAGAACTGGAACAGCGCCAGGCCAATGGCCAGCGCGCCGCCGATCAGGGCGCCGAGATAGGGGATAAAGGTGACCAGCCCGGCGATGAAGCCGACGGCAAGGCCAAAGTTCAGCCCCACCAGCATCAGCGCCACCGCGTAATAGGTGCCAAGGATCAGGCAGACGGTGCCCATGCCGCGGATGAAGGACGCCAGCACCGCGTCAATCTCGCCGGCGATGCGGCGGATCACCGGCTGATGGTCGCGCGGCAAGAGCTCATCAATGCGGGCGACCATGCGGTCCCAGTCCAAGAGCAGATAGACCGCCACTACCGGCACGATCACCAGCAGGATCACGATGTTGAGGAAGGACGCTGCCCCGCCCAGCACCGATTGCAGCACCTCCACCGCGCGTGATTGCAGCGTCTGCGCAAAGGAGGTCACCGCTTGGTGAATGCGGCTGTTCTCCTCGAAGATCGAGGGGAAATGCTCAATCGCAAAGGTGCGTGCGTCGCGCACCAGCTGCGGCAGCACCTGGGCCAGGTCGATCATCTGCGCAATCAGCGTCGGCACCACGACCACCAGCAGCAGCAGGAAGATCAGCAGCGTGCCCACCGTGATCGTGGCGGTGGCGCCAGTGCGGCTCATGCCCCAGGCCTCCAGCCGGTCGGCAACCGGGTCAATCATATAGGCGATGGCGGCGCCGAGGATGAAGGGCATCAGCACATTGCCAAGCGCCCACATCACCACCGCAAAGACGATGGCGGCAATGCCCCAGTATTTCAGCTGCTGTTTTGCCGGTAAGGCCATGGTCCGCGTGCCGCCTCTGGTCCGTTTGCATCAGGTTCCTGGCGCCAGTCTTTCCTGATGGGGCAGGGGCTTGCAAGGGGGCAGGGCGATTCCCCTGTGGGCAAGGCGGGGATAAGGCGGAAAAGGCCGGGGGCAAGTGGGGGAAATGTTGCGCCCGGCCGCAGGCTGGGCAGCGCCCGCCCTCTCAGTGTGGGCGGGCGCTCCGCCCCCTGTGGGGCGGGGCGTTCCTTCAGCTGTGGATCGTGCCCAGCTCAGGCGTGTCTTCGCCCGCGTTCTCATCCGGCCAGTTGGTGCGCCAGATCTCCGCCGACCAATGGCCGCAATGCACCGAAGGCCGGTCGAAGCCTTCAACCGGCGGCAGCAGCGGCTGCACCACCACGTCATGGCGCGGCACCGCGAAATAGGGGAAGGAGTAGCGCTCCCTCCCGCTTTTGTTCACCACCCGGTGCGGGGTGGAGACCAGCCGCCCGCCGGACCACAGCTCCAGCATGTCGCCGATGTTCACCACAAAGCCGCCGGGCGGGCAGTCGGGGGTGATCCAGCCGCCGTCCCTTGTCTGTACCTCCAGACCGCCCACCGGGTCCGGCGCAATGATGGTCAGCGCGTCGGTGTCCTTATGCGGGTGGATGCCGAACCCTTCCTCCTCCGGCGCCTGCGGCGGGTAGTGCAGCAGGGACATGTTGGTCAGCGGCGCATCAAACGGGTCCTGAAACGCCGCCGGGTCCAGCCCCAGCCCCTCTGCCAGCGCGCCCAGCAGCAGGTGAAAGACGCCGTCCAGCTGCGCCCAGTAATCCAGGATCACCTCTTGCGCCTCGGGCACCTCAAGCGGCCAGCGGTTGGGGCCATAGAGCGGACAGGCGGCGCGGATGGGATCACCTGCCGCCACCTCATGGTGCAGTTTATAACCCTCGTATTTGTCCGCCGTGCCGCTGCCATCGTTTGGTGTGAAGAACCCCATCGGGATGTAGCCGCGGTAATTCTCCCGCGTAATTGCCTGACCCCACTTGGATTTCTCATCCACGGCAAAGATCGCCCTCACCGCGCCGCGCACGGCCTCCACACTCTCCTGCGCGACACCGGTGCCGGTGATCGACAGGAACCCGATATCCTCCGCTGCAGTCAGAATCGCGGCAACCGTTTCCTGCCGCCGGGGATGGCCCGCCTCGCGCAGCGGCGTGATGTCGATGGTGGGGATGGCTTGGGTCAATGGATCCGCACCCCCTGGCGCTTCAGCTCTGCCTGCACCGCGGAGATATCCACCGCGTCGAACTCGCAGCCCGATTTGACCGACAGCGCCGCAGCAATGCCTGCGCCTTGTCCCGCCACGGCGCAGCAGGCCATGTTGCGGGTGGCAGCATGGGCGATCCGGTCGCCGCCGATGGCGCGGCCGGTCACCAGAAGGCCCTGAACCCCCTTGGGCAGCATCGACCGGTAGGGGATCTGCATGTAGCGCCCGGTGGTGGGCAGGATCAGCACGCCGTAGCCGTCGATGAACTCCGGGTAGATGCCGATGGTGTCCTCGAACCGGCCCTGATGCCGGGTCTCGTCCTCGGTGATGTTGTGATGCGCGTCGATCTTGCGGGTGTCGCGGATGCCGATGGTCATGCCGAAGTTCCGCAGACGCGCGCCTTCGCAGCCCGGCGTATAGGCGCGCAGGGCCTCAATCGCGTGCATCGCCTGTTTGCGGCCCTCGATCTCGCCGCGGGTCATGCTGTCGGGGTTGGTGCCGTCGATGCCCGCCAGATGCACCAGGTTCATATAGGTCATCTCACCGCTGTCATGCACCGCGCCCCAGGTACCGCCGATGGTGTTCAGATGCGCCGGGATCACTCCGTCGCGGATGGCCTGTGAAAACGGTTTGGCCAGGAAGGGGGAGAACATCTCATCCTCTTTCCCTGAGGTCTCCACCTGCCATTCGCCGGTCGACCAATTGGCATAGGTCTGCGGATCGGCCTTCACACCTTCCATGAACTTCTGCTTGTCGACGCCGGCGATGTTGAACATCACGCTGGCCGCCTGCATCTGCTCCACCGGGGTCTTGATGCAAGGCGCGCCCATCATATGGGCAATGTCCGCATCCCCCGTCGCGTCGATCACCCGTTTTGCCAGCACAGCCTCGCGGCCTGCCTTGCTTTCGACGATCACGCCGGTGATCCGGCTGCCCTCGCGGATCGGGGCCACAAACACCCGGTGCAGCATCGGGTGGATGCCGGCTTCCTCGACCAGCTTATCAGCGACCAGCTTGAAGCCCTCGCTGTCCAGCTCATAGGACAGCGACTGGCTTTCCGGCACCGCCGCGCCCATTGCCTTGGCGCGTTCCTCGAACTCCCAGCCGATGCCATGGGCCTCCACCGTCTCTTCGTGCCGGTACCAGGCAAAGCCCTCGACGCCCACGGTGGTGATGTTGCCGCCGAAACAGCCGAAACGGTCCATGAGCGTGACCTCGACGCCCGCCCGCGCTGCCGCCAGCGCCGCTGCCAGCCCGCCGGGGCCGGAGCCAACCACCAGCACTTCGGTTTCATGGATGACCGGAATTTCCCGTGCCGGCTCAGTAATGGTTTTGGCCACGTCTCTCTCCCTAAGTCGTGCCGCCCTGTTTGGCGTTTCCGCTAACACTTTCGAATCTTGAACGGCGATTCAAGTTCCTTTGCGCCAGAATGCGGCAAAAGCGACATCATGCTGAGAGCAGGGCGCATACCGGCCCCAGGGAGGGTTTGCGGCGCAAATTAGGAGATTTCCGAATTTAATGCGACACTTGCAGGAGAGTTAACGAGTACAAGGGGAGGCGTCATGCCTGAAACAAAGAAAATGCTCGATCCCGACCCGAGGGTCTGGGACTTCGAGACAGAGTATGAGCTGGGACAGGACAACATCCGGCCGTTCGGCCTGGACATCCATAATCCTGTCTTCCTGATTTCCAGTATCCTGATCGCCGCTTTCGTGCTGATTGCGCTTGCCAACCAGGAGGCGGCGGCGGCCTTCTTCGGCTGGCTGCGGCCCTGGCTGACCAGCACCTTCGACTGGTTTCTGGTCCTGTCGGTGGACGCCATCACCCTGTTCTGCCTGGCGCTGATCGTCCTGCCGGTCGGCTCTGTCCGGATCGGCGGCAAGGATGCCAAGCCGGATTATTCCTATGCCGGGTGGATTGCGATGATGTTCGCGGCCGGCATTGGTATCGGCCTCTTGTTCTTCGGCGTGCTTGAGCCGGTCTACTACAACTTCTCAGAAGGCGGCGCGGCGCGGCCGCTGGGGATCGACATCAACGAGCCGGGCAATGAGTACATCGGCATTGTCGGCACCATACACCACTGGGGGCTGGAGGGCTGGGCGGTTTATGCCGCTGTCGGCCTGTCGCTGGCGATCTTCTGCTACAACCTCGATCTGCCGCTGACCCTGCGCTCGGCGTTTTACCCGATCCTGGGCGAGCGGGTCTGGGGCTGGTGGGGCCACGCCATTGATACGCTGGCGGTCTTTGCCACGCTGTTCGGGCTGACCACCTCCTTAGGCCTTGGCGCGCAGCAGGTTGCGGCCGGCCTTTATGAGGTGTTCGGGATCGAACCCAGCCCGACGGTTGTCGTGCTCTTGATCATCGGCATCACCGCGATTGCGCTGGGCTCGGTGCTGATGGGCATGGATGCCGGTGTCAAACGGCTGTCGGAAATCAACATGGTGATGGCGGTGGCGCTGTTCATCTTTGTGATCCTTGTGACCGGCATCGGCACCGCAATTGCCCGTTATTTCAGTGTGATGGTGGACTATGTTCAGCTGCTTCCGGCGCTCTCCAACCCGTTCGGGCGCGAGGACACCAGCTACTTCCACGGCTGGACGACCTTCTATTGGGCCTGGTGGATTGCCTGGTCGCCTTTTGTCGGCATGTTCATCGCCCGCATTTCCAAGGGCCGCACGGTGCGCGAGTTCGTGCTCTGTGCATTGATCGCACCCACGGCGGTTTGCGCGCTGTGGATGTCGACCTTTGGCGGCGGCGCCATCGACATGCTGAACGCCGGCGGCGCCGAGGGCGTCAAGGCGACAGTGATCGACAGCTACAAGCCCGAGGGCGCGCTGTTCGGCTTCCTGAAGGAGCTGCCTTTGTACTCGATCGTCGCACCCATCTCTCTCGTGCTGATCGTGATCTTCTTTGTGACCTCATCGGACTCGGGCTCACTGGTGATCGACACCATCACCGCAGGCGGCAAGATGGACGCCCCGGTGATCCAGCGGGTGTTCTGGTGCACGCTGGAGGGGCTGGTCGCGATTGCACTCCTGCTCGGCGGCGGACTGTCAGCGCTGCAGGGCGCGGCGGTCTCAACCGGCATCCCGTTCACGCTGGTGGTGCTGATGATGTGCTACTGCCTGTGGCTGGCGCTGCGGGCCGAGCGGGCGAAGATGTAAGGCTACGGCAAAGCCTAGGTGAAACTTCTGCGGGCGTTCCGGCGCCCGTGGTTTTCTTTTGGGACGTGTGGCGTCAGCCGCACGGCCTGCGCCTGACCTTCCCCCCGGTCTGGCGCATTCGCGCCCGCCCAAGGTCAGGCCCGGGCCATTTGCAGTATTAGCTACTTGGTTTTGGTCTGGCGTTCTCGAGGATGAACCGGGCTGATCTTGCAACGTGTTTCTGTCTCTCATAGCCTGCCGGCCATGTACAAACTCCTTTCACATGAGCCTGATTTTAAGGCCGAAATCTCCATTCTGACCGCAGAACAGGGCGGGAGCTCTGTCCCTGCCTTCAACAAACTTCGATGGGACTTCAGATATGGGGAAGATAGCCCAACTGATGAAATCTACATGATCCATCCGATTTTTTTGGATGAAGATGGAGTTCCGTTCCCTGATACCGAACCCCTCTCAGGAATAAAGGACGCGCTCATGACTATCGTTGTCAGGGAGATGGTTAGCTACCACCGTCAGCGCATTTCAGTTGGGACAAATTTCTACTGCGTCGCGGGCCGCAAAGTTTATGCGACCGGTGTAGTAACAGAACTATTGGGTATTCAAGACTGAGCCCTGCCGGAATGCCGCAAGTTCTTTATTGCGGGCATTCTCTCCACCCTTGCCCGCATCCCCATCACCCACTAAACCGGGCGGGAACTCGAACCCATATCACCGATGGAGCCAAGATGCGCCTGTCCCGCTATTTTCTGCCGGTTCTGAAAGAGAACCCCTCGGAAGCCCAGATCGTCAGCCACCGGCTGATGCTGCGCGCCGGGATGATCAAGCAATCCGCCGCCGGGATCTATTCCTGGCTGCCCTTGGGCTTCAAGGTGCTGAAGAAGATCGAAAGCATCGTGCATGACGAGCAGATCCGCGCGGGCCACATCCCGATGCAGATGCCGACCATGCAGTCCGCCGACCTGTGGCGCGAGTCGGGCCGCTATGAGGCTTACGGGCAGGAGATGCTGCGGGTGAAGGACCGGCATGACCGCGACATGCTGTTCACCCCCACCGCCGAAGAGCTGATCACCGACATCTTCCGCGCCCATGTCAGCAGCTACAAGGACCTGCCGCTGACCATGTACCAGATCCAGTGGAAGTTCCGCGACGAGATCCGCCCGCGTTTCGGCGTGATGCGCGGCCGCGAATTCTATATGAAGGACGGCTACAACTTCGACCTCACCAAAGAGGACGCGCTGCACGCCTACAACCGCCACCTGGTCAGCTATCTGCGCACCTATGAGCGGATGGGGCTTCAGGCGATCCCGATGCGCGCCGACAGCGGCCCGATCGGCGGCGATGACACCCATGAATTTCTGGTGCTGGCCGACACCGGCGAGTCCGAGGTGTTCTATGACAGCGCCGTCACCGATCTCACCTTCGGCGACCGCGAGATCGATTATGACAGCGTCGAGCAGTGCCAGAGCGTGCTGGAGGAGTTCACCTCCAAATACGCCCGCACCGACGAGACCCACGACGAGGCGCTGTTCAACCAGATCCCCGAGGAGCGCCGCCGGGTCGCCCGCGGTATCGAGGTCGGCCAGATTTTCTATTTCGGCACCAAGTATTCCGATGCGATGGGTGCCACCGTGCAGGGTCCCGACGGCAAGAACGTGCCGGTCCACATGGGCTCCCACGGCATCGGCGTCTCGCGCCTCCTGGGTGCGATCATCGAGGCCAGCCACGACGACAAGGGCATCATCTGGCCCGAGGGCGTGACCCCGTTCCACTGCGGCATCGTCAACCTCAAGCAGGGCGACGACGAGGCGGATGCGGCCTGCAACCAGCTTTATGCGGCGCTGACCGCCGCCGGTCTGGACCCGCTCTATGATGACCGCAACGAACGTGCGGGCGGCAAGTTCGCCACAATGGACCTGATCGGCCTGCCCTGGCGCATCACCGTCGGCCCGCGCGGGCTGAAAAACGGCGTGGTGGAACTGACCTCCCGCCGCACTGGCGAGAGCGAGGAGCTGTCACCGGAAGAGGCGGTCAAGAAAGTGGTCGAGGTCTACAAGGCGCACCCCACAGGGCGCGGCTTCTGAGCCAGGCCGCAAGTTTGAAGCGAACAGCCCCGCTGGCGAAAGCTGGCGGGGTTTTCCTTTGCCGTGCAGGGCGCTGACAGAGGGCGGCCCGGCTGCTAGCCTCGCCCTGAACAGCAGCGGGGGCAGAGCAGGCATGGCCAATTTCAGCGGTATCGAAGCAGACAGCGGGCTGACCCATGTGCTGTCCTCCTTTCCGCAGAACTCCGAACAGCTGCTGTGCTTGCTGGACCGCATCATGTGCGCCAGCGGTGTTCTGACACGGGGCGAGCGCGAGGCAATAGCCGCGCATGTCTCCGGCCTGAACGGTGTGGCCTATTGCGTCCATTTCCACAGCTTGTTTTCTGAGGTGTTCTGCGGCCCCGTGGCAACAACACAGGACCGCATCCGGCCCTTGCTGGACTATGCCGGTGCGTTGCACACGGGAGAGGCGGAGGACATCACGCAGGCCTTTGCCGCGGCCACCAGCGCGGGCTGGAGCGAGGCGGCGCTTTATGAGGTGGTGGAGGTCTGCGGCATGTTCAGTTTCATCAACACCATTGTCAGGGCAGCCGGGCTGGCGGCACCGGACCAGGTGCCGGACCCGAGGCCCGCGGCAGCGGAGCTGGAAGGCTCCTATGCTGCAATGGCAGAGGCGGTGCGCGGCAACTAGCCCCGGCGCGCGGGGGGCTGTCATTTCCCTTGCCCGAACCCGCCGTCCGCCGCAGGGTGCCGGAAACGGGAGGATACGGCATGAAACAGATCCTGGCTTTTGGCGACAGCCTGACCTGGGGCAGCGACCCGCACACCGGCGGGCGGCACCCCTATGACGACCGCTGGCCGGTGGCGCTGGGCGAAGGGCTGACGAAAGCCGCCGTCTTTGCCGAAGGCTTGCGCGGGCGCACCACGGTTCACGCGCGCAACTCGGCCTGTGCGGAGATGCGCGGCGATGCGGTGCTGCCGATGCTGCTGCACAGCCACGCGCCGCTGGATCTGGTGGTGATCATGCTGGGCACCAATGAGATCTACGAGACCCGCCCCAACCATCTGATCCGCGACGGGCTGGAGCGGCTGGTGGAGATCATCCGCCACCACCCCTGGCGGATGCCCGGAGCAACAGCGCCGCAGGTGCTGCTGGTCTCGCCGCCGCCAGTGACGCTGTGCGAGACCTCGGATGTGACCCCGGCGATGGTCGAACAGTCAGAGATGCTGGCAGACGTGATCGAGGCGCTGGCAGACCGGCTTGGCTGCGGCTTTTTTGATGCAGGCCAGGTGGCGCGGGCCTCTGCCGCCGATGGCTACCATCTGGAGGCGGCGGACTCGCGCGCCCTTGGCCAGGCGCTGCGGGTCCCTGTGGCGGCGATGCTGGCGCTCTGACGCAAGTTCCGATCAGCCGTGTTTCAGCGGGTATTCGTGGCCTGAGAACCGGTGGAACAGGGCGGCAATCGCCACCAGCGCCACGGCCCCGGTCAGCACCGGGAACAGCAGGAAGGAGACACCGGGATCGGTGGCAAAGACCACCAGCGGGTCGGCGCCTGCGGGCGGATGGGTCAGCCGCAGTGCTGCCATCAGGGCAATAGAAAGGCCAACGGCCAGCGCCAGCGCCCACCAGGTGTCGGGCAGCAGCGCGTTCAGCGCCAGCGCAACCGCGGTGGCCAGCACATGGCCGCCGACCACATGCGCGGGCTGCGACAGCGGGCTGGCGGGAACCGAGAACAACAGCACGCAGCTGGCGCCGAAAGGCGCAATCAGCAGCAGTAGGTTGGCGTGGGTGGTCATCAGCGACAGCGCCGCAATGGCCAGAAACGCGCCGAGCCCGGCCATGATCACCGTGCGCAGCGAAGGATGCGGCAGCGCGCGTTTGAAGTACCTGTCCATCGTTTTTTACCCATTAAAACCGGAACCCGCCTGATAAAGCCTTAGCACCGGGTGAATGCAAGGCAATGGGCATATGCGGCAGGTCACGATGCAGTGACGCCAGGCGGCGTGGGTCAGCCGCCATGCTTGAGGGCAAGCGCCTTTTCGGTGGTCCAGACGGTGTCCGCGCCGCCCCAATGGCCGCTTCTCACCTCGTGTATGCGGACCGAAGTATTGTCCTGCATGACCTGACCGGCAACGGTGCCAAAGGCCTTTGCTGTTTCCCGGATCAGCTGGTGCTTTTCCTCTTCGGTAAACACCCCTTCCAGAACGTGAATGTCAATCAATGGCATTGTGGCCTCCCGTGTTCCTGCTGTGCGCTTCCAACGATTGCACAGACCAGCGCACGCCAGAAGCCTGCAGCGGCCGGCGGATTATCGGCCAGTTCTGCAACCGCACCTTGACCCCGGGCGTAAGGCAGCACAGTTTGCAGGCAAAATTTCCGGGCAGGACCCCTTACATGGCCACCACACCACCGCCGTTTTCCCGTTTCGAATGGATCATCGCCTGGCGCTACTTGCGCGCCCGCAAGGCCGAGGGCGGGGTCAGCGTGATGACCTGGATCAGCCTCATCGGCATCACCCTGGCGGTGTTTGCGCTGATTGCCACGCTGGCGGTGCGCTCCGGCTTCCGTTCAGAGTTTGTCGGCACCATCCTGGGCGCCAACGCGCATGTCACCGTCTATTCCTATGGCGAGGTGAATGAGGCGGGGGTGCTGGACCGCTCCCTCAAGGATTATGAGGCGCTGGCCGAGACCGTCGCTGCAGTGCCCGGCGTCACCCGGGCTGCGCCGCTGGTCAAGGGGCAGGTGATGGCCAACCTGCGCGACCGCAATGCAGGCGTCGAGGTGTTCGGCATCTCTGCCGCGGACATCCAGGGCATCCCCGGCGTCGCCCAAAGCGAAGAGGCCATCGGCGACCTCGCGCGGTTTGAGGAGGGCATCGCCATCGGCTCCGGCGTGGCGCGGGAGCTGGGGGTCACTGTGGGGGACAAGATCAAGCTGATCTCCCCCAATGGCGTCAAGACCGCCTTTGGCACCAGCCCGCGGGTCAACGCCTATGAGGTGGTCTATGTCTTCACCGCCGGTCGCTGGGATATCGACCGCACCCGTGTCTATCTGCCCTTTGCCGAGGCACAGAGTTTCTTCAACCGCGAAGGCGTGGCGGACGAGATTGAAGTCATGGTCGAAGATCCTGAAAACGTAGAGGAAATCGCCCTGCCGATCCTGACTGCAGCGGGGGGTGTTGCGGGGGTCTGGACTTGGCGCGATGCCTCTGGCGGCTTCCTGCGCGCGCTGGAGGTGGAGGACAATGTGATGTTCATCATCCTGTCGATCCTGGTGCTTATTGCGGCAATGAACATCGTCTCCGGCCTCATTATGCTGGTCAAGAATAAGGGGCGAGACATTGGCATCCTGCGCACCATCGGCCTCAGCGAAGGCTCGGTGATGCGGGTGTTCTTCATCTGCGGCGCCTTCACCGGCGTCATCGGCACTGTTTGCGGTGTGGTGCTGGGCTGCCTGTTTGCGCTTTATATCGATCCGATCTTTTCATTCGTGAACTACGTCATGGGCGGCGGTGTCTGGGACCCGTCGATCCGCGGCATCTATGCGCTGCCCGCTGAGTTGCGGCTGGCGGATGTGGTTTCGGCCACGGCGCTGTCGCTGGGGCTGTCGTTCTTCGTGACCATTTTCCCGGCTCGCCGCGCGGCGCGCCTCAACCCGGTGGAGGCGCTGCGCTATGAGTGAGATCACGCTGGAGCTGAAAGGGATCACCAAATCCTACCTCACCGGCACGCCGGGGCAGGTGGATGTGCTGCGCGGTGCCGACCTGAGCCTGCAGGCAGGCGAGGTTGTGGCGCTGGTGGCGCCGTCGGGCGCGGGCAAGTCGACCTTGCTGCATATCGCGGGGCTGCTGGATACGCCGGACGCGGGTGAGGTACGGGTGGCCGGCGAGGATGTGACCCGCAAGGGCGACCGCCGCCGCACCCGCGTGCGCCGTCAGGAAGTCGGCTTTGTCTACCAGTTCCACCACCTGCTGCCGGAGTTTTCGGCGCTGGAAAACATCGTGCTGCCGCAGCTGGCCAATGGCGCCGGACAGAAGGCAGCGGTGGCGCGGGCGGCGCAGCTTCTGGGCACCGTGGGGCTGGCAGGCCGCGCAGACCACCGCCCGGCGGCGCTGTCGGGGGGCGAGCAGCAGCGGGTCGCCTTCTGCCGGGCGCTGGCCAACGCTCCGCGGGTGCTTTTGGCGGATGAGCCGACCGGCAACCTCGACCCCGCAACCTCCGACCAGGTGTTTGCGGCGCTGATGGAGCTGGTGCGCGGCACTGGCCTGTCGGCGCTGATTGCCACCCACAACTTGGAGCTGGCAGCGCGGATGGACCGGCAGGTGAAGCTGGAGAACGGGCTGCTGGTGCCGGTTTAGGCGGGCAGGTTGGGTGCGCCATAAGAGGAAATGAGCCAGAGGCAGTTGAAACCGGATAGGGTTCTCAGGCTGAGGGAGACAGGTGATTGCCGATATTCAATGATGTGTCTCAGGCTGAGATCCATGAAATTAACAAATGGCAGTATCCGCTGACCGTAAAGATTGATCAGACATCCGCAACCTTGTTGCGGGTGACAATTTGCGCCGGAACGATCGGCGGCGAGGCTGCAGATGTCGCTGGGATAAGTGGCTTGCGCAGTATTGAGGAGCAAACCATCAGCCCGTCCTATGTGTTTGAATTTAAAAATTTTGTGTCTTATGCGGTTACAGAAGAGCAGTTTGCTCAGAACAGCGCGGATGAGACGTTCGAAGGGAACTGGATTAGAAAATTCACGACTTCGTTTTTCTTGGATTTTGTCAGGAAGTCCACTTGGGCGTCCGCTGATTACCCAGGTGAGTTGACGCACTATCAGATCAACACGCTGGACCACACAGTTGATGTCGTTTGCTATGAACCGGCTGAGATTTCCGCAGTCTGAATGGCTGGTACTGGATATCTGAGCCGATCTGTAGCCCTGGTTCACTCTAGCCAAGTATGGTTCCAGTGATGGTGGTGTCGGACGTGGCAGACGGTCCCGCAGGTGGAACAGGCGCGGTCAGACGCTTGGACGGAAGCTCGCCAGTTTCAGTCCGAATCCGATGAACACTAAGCCCGTGATCCCCTTCAGCCAGCGCTGGAAGCCGGCGCTGCCGGCCGCCACTGTCAAGCGGGTGAACAGCAGAACCATGGCGCCGAACCAGAGCGCAGCAATCGCCGCGTGCAGCGCCACCAGTAGGAAGGCAGAGGCCACAGGCGTCTCGCCCGCGGTGATAAATTGCGGGAAGGCGGCGAGGTAAAACATCGACACCTTGGGGTTCAGAGCGTTGGTCAGGAAGCCTTCGCCAAAGGCCCGTGCCAGGGTCCGGCGGCGCTTGGCCGGGGTGGCGCGGGCGACCGGGTCCACGCCGTTGAATGCTGCAATCAGGGCCTTGATGCCGATCCAGCAGAGATACGCCGCGCCGAGGTATTTCACGATGGCAAAGGCGGTGGCCGATTTCACCAGGATGATCGACAGTCCCAGGATCGAGAGCGCGCCATGCAGGAAAAAGGCCGCTACGAAACCTGCGATATTGGAAAACCCCGCGCCGCGGCCGGAGGCGGGGACGGTCTTGGCAATCAGGAACCCATTGGGGCCGGGCGACATCACCAGAAGAGCCGCGACAAAGGCAAACGCGGCAATTTCGGACCAGGCCATCAGAAAAACTCCGTCATGAAAATCAGCTGCTGTGGAGCCTAGCCGCAGGGCCGCCGGCGGGCAAGGCGGCGGAACCTTGCCGGCGGAGAAGGTGCGGCTTTGGCCCTTGGACAGCTGTTTGCTATCAGCTATTCAAATTGGCCCGGGCGGGTTAGGCTGTCCGGGGTTGCGCAGAAAGGGCTGAGACGTGGTGAATTCGGTAATCGAGAAAGATGTGACGGTTGAAGGCAACATCACCTCCAGCAAGGGCAACGTCGAGGTCCGGGGCCGGGTTGTCGGTGATGTGTCGGCGCTGGCGGTGACGGTGCTGGAAGGCGGCACCGTGGATGGGGCGCTGAGTGCGAAATCGGTGACTGTGGAAGGCGCCTACAGCGGCAAGATCCAATGCGAGGACCTGCGTCTGGCGGCCAGTTCGCGGGTGCAGGCGGATGTCTCGGCGCAGACCATGTCGACTGAGAACGGCGCCCAGCTGCAGGGCAATATCAAGGTCAGCGGCAAAACGGATTAAGCCTCGCAGAGAAAACTCCAGGTCAGCATGCGGCGCTCGCGCAGGGCGCGCAGCTGGTTCTGCACCATCTCCCTGAACCCGTCGCCGAACAGCAGCCGGGTGGTGATCGGCACTGGCGGCGGCGGTCCAGTGCTGGCGGTGCGCTCCTCCAGCCAGCGCAGGCTTTCGGCGGTGGATTCAATGCTGTCCAGCAGCTTGAAGCCGGCGCCGCGCAACAGGGTCTCCATCTCCTTCGGCGTGGCCAGATGGCTGATTGATGGTTCGGCTGCCCAAGGCGCCGGGAAGATCATTTCGCCGCCTTCACCCTGAAGAATGTCATAGACGGCAAACACCCCGCCGGGCCGCAGCACGCGGCGGGCTTCGGCATACATCCGGTGTTTGGCGGGAATGTTCATTGCCACATGCACGGTGATCGCGGCGTCAAAGCTGTTGTCTGCATAGGGCAGATCTGTGGCATCGCCTTGCTGGAAGTCTGTTTTGCCCGCGAGGCCCAGCCAGTTCGAAATCTCTGCCGCCGCGGCGCACAGCTCCGGCGTCAGGTCGAGGCCGGTGACATGGCAACCCGCGGTTTCCGCAAGGGTGCGGGAGACACCGCCAAGGCCTGAGCCGATGTCGAGCACTTTGGATTGCGCCGACAGCCGCATCTGCGCGGCGAGCTCCAGCGTTGCGGCGCGGCCGCGGAAGTGGAATTCATCCAGCGCCTCGAAATCGGCGGGGGTGAGCTCCGCGGGCTCCAGCCCCTTGGCGCGCAGGTCATTGGCGATCTGCTCTGCCAGATTGCTGCTGCCGCCGTAGTGTGTTTCCACCTTGCCGGTCATGATCCCGCCTTTCGCTGGTGCAAAGCAGTATAGCACAATGGGAGCCGGGCGGCGGATCTGTCTCTGGTGTTGCGCGGGGTTCCCGGCTATTGGCGGTGTATGACTGATACCCTGCCGCCGTGCCCCGAATGCGCCTCTGCCTACACCTATCAGGTGGATGCTCTGCTGATCTGCCCCGAATGCGCCCATGAATGGGCCGCGGGGGAGGCCGCGGGCGACGCCAAGGAGGTGCGCGACAGTGTCGGCAACGTCTTGCAGGACGGCGACACGGTGACGGTGATCAAGGACCTGAAGCTGAAGGGCACGTCATCGGTGATCAAGGTCGGCACCAAGGTGCGCGGCATCCGGCTGGTGGACGGCGATCACGACATCGATTGCAAGGTGCCCGGCGTCGGGCCGATCGGGCTGAAGTCGCAATTTGTGAAGAAGGTGGCGGGCTAGGATCGCTACAGCAACCCTGGCGGCAGTTGTTTCTGTAACGGTGCGGCTGTTTCCGGCTTTGCACCTGTCAGGGAAACCGTCAGGCGCGTCGCCACGAGTGTGTTCGCCGCCAGCATCACCAAGAGGAAAACAGCCAACGCGGGAATGCGCCAAAGCAGGGACCGTTTCGAGCGGGCCGTTGCGACTGCCGGCCGCTTGGCAGCAACGGCGCCGCTGAGCCAGATACCGGCCAGCATCCCGCCAAGCATGAAGAGAGAGGCCAGAAGGACAATCAGGCCGTCCGGCCAGCCGCTGGGTTTTCCGTTCGGGAAGACGAGCGGCAGCACCTGGGGCGCGATCAATGTTCCCGCCAGCCCGCCGGTCACGCCATAGACGAGAATGCGGGGAAGTTGCTGCAGCTGTTTGGGGTCTGCCATAATAATTTCTCAATAAAAACATAATTCTCCGCGCCACTCCTAACGCCGGCGTTAGTGCAGGGCAAAGGCACGGCGCTGCGGAATTGGCACTGCGGCAAGCTCCGTGGATTTCCGGCTTCGCACCTGAGCCTCCCTGGGACGCGAAGACTGCCGGTGCAGGCGTCAGGCCATCTGGGTGATCCAGACCCCCAGCGCCATCACCGAAATGCCGGCCGCGCGGGTCAGGGTCAGCGGGCTGACCTGGGCGCCGAACAGGCCGAAATGGTCGATGGCGGCGGCAGAGATCAGCTGGCCGATCAGCACGAAGAACACCGCGTTGCCGACGCCGAAATGCGGCGCGACATAGGTGATCGACAGGACATAGAAGGCGACCAGAACGCCGGCCAGCAGCAGGTGCTTGGGGGCCGATGGAATGCGCGCCAGCGCCTGCGGGCCGGCGATCAGCGCGTAGAGGCTGGTGGCAATCAGCGCGATCAGGAACAGCACCACGGCGGCAGAGGCGGGGGAGCCGATCAGCTTGCCGAGTGCCGCGTTCAGAGCCGCCAGCACCGGAATGCCAAGGCCCGCGGCCAGCATGATGAGGGCGTATTGGGTCATGGCGCGGCTCCTGCAGTTTGCTTGGCGGATTTGTGGCCGGAAACTCTCTGCGAAGACAACCCCTACGTTGCGGCGCAGCATCGGAATCCGGCGCGATTTCCCGCCCTGAAAAATCGATCTATCACCGCGGTTCAGCAGGTCAGTCGCAGATGCCGTTCAGTTCGGCGTCCTTCCAAGGCAGGTAGACCGCGCTTTCGCGGCTTTGCGGCAGCGGGCTGACCGGCATTGCGGCGGCCAGCATGTCGTGCAGGCGCCTGGTGCGGGCGGCCTGCGGCGCGAGGGCGCGGCAGCAGACGTATTCCTCGACAATGGCGCCCTGCTGTTCAAACCCGTAGGTGCCGAAGTCCGGGTCGCCCTCCAGGTCGAACAGATAGGGGTCGCGGTCCTGGCCGTGCTCTGCCGCGGCGCGCAAGGGGGAATAACCGGTCTGGCGGCGGTTCTGCCATTGCCACACATGGGTGACCTCATGCGCCAGCAGCATCGCCTCCACCAGGTGCAGCCGCTCCGGGTATTCCGGCAGGTAGTTATCCACGTACCAGTCGCGGGTGAAGAAGATGCGGTTGAACAGCGCCACGGCGGCGGGTTTGGAGGTGACGATCTCTTCCTTCACCGGCGGCAGGATGCGTTCGCGGCAGGTGACGCGCGGGCGCGGCATGCGGCGGAAGGTGACGGCGCCGAGCGGTGCGCCCTCGACGATGCGGACCTTGTTTGCGTTGAGGCTGGTGCCGTGCAGGGTGTCCAGATAGGCGCGTTCGGTTTCCGTCAGCGGGCGTCCGCAGGCAGAGAGAAACAGCAGGGCGAGGAGCAGGCAGCGGATCATATGCGGCTTTGCCTCAGCAGCTCATCGCCAGAACGCGGCTGATTTCGGTGAGGGAGCGGCCGGATTGGTCCATCCAGGTGTTGAAGGCGGATTGCACCGCTTTCAGAGCGGTCTTGGAGGTTGCGGGTTTGTCGATCACGCCTTCGGCGATCAGGCGCGCAGTGACGTCCTGGCTGAGGATGAAACTGTCGCGGCCGACAAAGCGCATGGCGTATTGGCCGGTGTTGCCGCCGAGGCGGGCGCCGCGTTTTTTCAGCATGTCCAAGAGGCTGATGTAGTCGGATGAGGGCCAGCCGCCCAGCACCTTGCCCGCGCCGCCCTGATCGCGCAGCTCCATCAGGAAGGCGGCGTTGGCGCGCACTGTTGCCAGTTTGGCGCCGTTCCGGACCACGCGGGTGTCGCTGAGGATCTGGTCAAACTCGTCCTCTGGCATAAAGGCGCAGGGGCCGGGGTCGAAGCCGTGGAAAACCTCCTCGAACCCGTCCCATTTGGCCTCGATCACTTTCCAGTTGAAACCCGCCTGGAAGATGCATTTGGTCATGGTGGCGAGCCAGCGGTCCTCCGGCAGCTCTGTCACCTTGGGGTCGGGTTTGGAGAGTTTTTCCTCCAGCGCGACGGGGCCGCCGTGGCGGTCTGCGGAAATGGCGTAGATCTCGTCAAAGCTGCGCATGGGCGGGTCCTGTTGGGGTCTGGTCAGGTTAGCGGCGCGCGCGCAGCTCGACAATGGATTTGCCGAGGCGGAAGGGGGCGGCGAAGCTGACGAGGCAGAGCGCGATGATCTGCAGCACCAGGATATGGGCGTTGTCCTGCAGGTATTCCCATTCCTCCTTCAGTTTCGACACATGGGCGATCAGGCCGTCATAGGCGCGGGCGATGATCAGGAAATCGCCGGCAATGGCGGGGACCTTGCGGCGCATGGTGTCGACGGCGGCCTGTGTCGGGGCGTCAAGCGCGGTAAAGACCAGGAAGGCTTCCGGGTCGAAGGCGCTGGCCTTGGCTTCCATGTCCTTCACCTCGTCCATCTCAGTGCGGGTGCTGCCGAACAGGAAGCTGAGGCCCTGCAGCGGCGCGACCTCATCCGTCACCGCGATGAACAGCGGCAGCTCGGCGTTGCCCGCTGTAGACGCGGAGAGGAATTCGACCTTTTCACACAGCACCGCGATGTCGGCGTCATAGGCAGGATCGCAGAAGCGCAGGCGGAAGCGGGCGGCGTCGCGGTCAAAGGCCGCGGTGGCGGCATAGGCGATGTCGATCTGGCGTTCGAGCCGGGAGCTATCTGCGGCGTAGATGCCGGAGATCACCGCAACCAGCGCGCCAAAGCCGCCGAGAACGACCCAGACCAGGTCCGCCAGTTTCCAGGCGCGGTGGCCCGCCGGTTTGCGGAACAGGAAGGCGGTGCCGATCAGCCCTGCAAAGAAGAACAGCAGGAGCAGGGGCAGCTGGTTGTCCGCGATGAAGGCCATGGCTGTTTCCCTGCTGTGATTGGCTGGCCTAACCATAAGAAGGGAAAGCGGTTTCAGGCAACAGCCCTCACGAAGCTGTCACCGGATGCGCGGCTTTGGCCGGATGGGAGTGGGTCCCTGTCCGGGTGTGTGTGTCCGTCTGTCTATCTGGGGCCGTTGGGCCGTTTTGCTTGTGTGGCCGTGATGGGCTGGCCGGTGAAGAGGTGGCGGCGCCGCCAAGGACCCCGGAGGGGCCGGAGGCGGAGGGCCGGGCAGGGGATCGCAAGCCCCCATGTCCGCTCGAAAGCTCTCGTTCTGCGGAGAACCCCTGCACCCGATGAAGAGGTGGTCTTGGGGGCTCCCGTATCTCCTGTTGATGCGGGGTGTCAGTCCGCACCGGTGTGTCGCGACGCATTGGAGTATGGCAGAGCGGGGTTAAGGGGGCGCAAGCGGGGCGTGCGGTGGATTGGGGTTTGGCGCAACGCCCTTGATGGGTGGTGCGGCGCGGCCTAGGGAGAAATGGCAGGCGTGACACGGTGATATTCTCCCGGCCGTAGCACGGCCCGTTCGGGCCGGAGCGCCATGCGGGGTTTCCGGCACTGCCGGGTGGGAGGCCCCGCCGCCTGCACCTTTCTTAGTTTTGGAAAGTGCCGGTTGCGGCCCGGTCTGCGCCTGCCTGCCCGTCAAACCGGAGGTTTGCCTCCGGCAAAACGGACAGGCGCATTCGCGCCAGCCCAGGCAGTCGCAGACCTAGCGGTGGGATGCCTCCCCTCTCGGCGGCAAAGCCGCCTGCCGGGGCAGGGGGCGGGAGTTTATGGGAAGGTGAATGGGGATGGTGTTCCCCTTGATCATGAGGCGTTAATCGCACGGCCCGTGCCTGAACTTGTGGTGGCAGAGGGGCTGCCTTCTAACCAGAAACTGCGTGTCAAACGTCAGTTTGAATCAGCTTCCGCAGACAAATCAGCTAGAACTCGTTCAGCTGAGAGACCTTTGAGCGAAGCGGCGAAACGCTGGAAACTTGTCATGCTGGCGCAGAACTCGTCGCTTGTTGGATCGTTTTGCATCAGCGCCTCATACATGCCGGACGTTACATCCGGTTGCTCACCCCATTCCGTGAGGACTGCAGCATAGTCTTCTTGTGTCGCCCGCGCTCGCTGTGCCGGGTGATCCCGGCCCGCTACCATCGATTTGAAAAACAAAACCGAAGTTTCTGCCAAGATACCAACTCGTCTCTCGTTCAGCTCGCTTTCAGTGAAGCCTGCCGGGCCATGGCTCGCTATCCTGGTGCAAAGGGCCGGATCATTCTGTGTCGTGAGAATTAGTTCGAGCTTGCTCATTTGCAGTGCCCGCAAGAGCTGTGCGGGAGCCTGCTGCAAATAATGGGCGTGTTTCCGTCGCAGCCCGGCAGTGAACTCCCCGCTCTTGGACTGGACCGCAAGAGATCTCTGCCGCTTGTTGGCATGTTTCTGGTTGGCCACGGCAGCGAGTTCTTGAATGAAGGCCTGAAATTCCACCGGGAACTCGGATTTGACGAGTTGGAAAATCTCACCTTGTTCGGTTTGCAGCAAGGCCTGTTCCAGCTGGCTTGGGTCGACCTCTTTTGCCGCCACAGTGTCAAAGAACATTGCTTTTACAGCAAAATACGAAACCAAGCCTACAACGAAGGGGAAGGATTTTTTCAATAGCCGCATTTTCAATATCCTCAAAATCAAAGAGTGTATGCCACGCAAGACATCAGCCGGTTAGCGTATCAGGTTCCTACTTTTCTTGCATATTTGAAGAATTGGGCGTTCTCGAAGGAACTCTCACCAATAAATCTGGAGCGCCAATTATCTTTGAACCAGCGGAGCGGTATCATGCGGATGTTTCCTTCCACATCGTCCTTCCGAACTAAGGCTAGCACATTTTCCAGCCCTGCCTTGTAGCCCAGCCAGTTCACCAGAACCATGGCATCATACGATGCTCGAAACTCGAACATGTACCATTCCGCGTCACGGTCAAGCGGCGGGCAGAAGCGGATTATGTCGCCTGCGCAAATCCTTTCGTCCAAATCCGTGACACGGCGGTAGTGATGCCCGAGGACGGAAAATCCGCCGCCCTCGTCAAACATCCAGCTCCTCCACGAACTTCGCGTTTTCCTGGATATACTGGAAGCGGAGCTCGGGTTTTTTGCCCATCAGGCGCTCGACCAGGTCGCCGGTCTCGCCGGGCTCGTCCTCGTCGATGGTGACGCGGATCAGCTTGCGGGTCTTGGGGTCCATCGTGGTCTCCTTCAGGTCTTTGGCGTCCATTTCGCCAAGACCCTTGAAGCGGGAGACGTCGATCTTGCCCTTGCCGCCCAGGCCCTTCTCCAGCCATTTGTCGCGCTCTGCCTCGTCCAGGCAGTAGACGCGCTTGGCGCCCTGGGTCAGGCGGAACAGCGGCGGGCAGGCGAGGTAGAGGTGGCCGCCGTCAATGAGCGGGCGCATCTGGGTGAAGAAGAAGGTCATCAAGAGCGAGGCGATATGGGCGCCGTCGACGTCCGCGTCGGTCATGATGATGATCTTGTCATAGCGCAGATCGTCGAGGTTGAACTTGGTGCCAAGGCCGACGCCAAGCGCCTCGCAGAGGTCGTTGATTTCGGCGTTGGAGCCGAGCTTGTTGGAGGCCGCGCCCAGGACGTTCAGGATCTTGCCCTTCAAAGGCAGCAGCGCCTGGTTCACGCGGTTGCGGGCGCCCTTGCCGGAACCGCCCGCCGAGTCGCCCTCGACGATGAACAGCTCGGTGCCGGAGCGGTCTTTCGACGTGCAGTCGGTGAGCTTGCCGGGCAGGCGCAGTTTCTTGGTGGCGGATTTGCGCTGGGTCTCCTTCTCCTGCTTGCGGCGCAGGCGTTCCTCGGCGCGCAGGATCAGGAAGTCGAGGATGGCGCCGGCCGATTTGGTGTCGGCGGCCAGCCAGTTGTCGAAATGGTCGCGGACCGAGTTTTCCACCATCTTGGAGGCGGCCTCGGTCGAGAGGCGGTCCTTGGTCTGGCCGACAAAGGCGGGGTCGGCGATGAAGCAGGAGACCAGCGCGCAGCCGCCCGCCATCAGGTCGTCGCGGGTGATCTGGGCGGCCTTCTTGTTGCTGACCAGTTCGCCGTAAGCCTTGATGCCCTTGAGGATCGCGGCCCAGAAGCCGGTCACATGGGTGCCGCCCTCGGGCGTCGGGACGGTGTTACAGTAGGACTGGGTGAAGCCGTCGCGCGAGGGGGTCCAGTTGATCGCCCATTCCACGTAACCCGGCTCGCCGAATTTCTCGCGGAACTCGACCTTGCCGGCAAAGGGCTGGTCTGCGTAGACGGAGGATTTGCCGAGGACTTCGGTCAGGTAGTCCTTGAGGCCGCCGGGGAAGTGGAAGGTGGCCTCAGTCGGGGTTTCGCCGTCGTCGATCTCAGACTTCCAGCGGATTTCGACGCCGGAGAACAGGTAGGCCTTGGAGCGCACCAGGGTGAACAGGCGCTTGGGCTTGAAGCGGTGGTGGCCGAAGATCTGCTCGTCGGCGTGGAAGGTCACGAAGGTGCCGCGCTTGTTGGGGGCGGCGCCGATTTTCTCAACCGGGCCAAGGGGCAGGCCGCGGGAGAAGCGCTGTTCGAACAGCTCCTTGTTTTTGGCCACTTGAACGACCATGGAATCCGACAGCGCGTTCACCACCGAGGAGCCGACGCCGTGCAACCCGCCGGAGGTCTGATAGGCCTTGCCGGAGAATTTGCCGCCTGCGTGCAGGGTGCAGAGGATCACCTCAAGCGCGGATTTGTCCGGGAACTTGGGGTGCGGGTCGATCGGGATGCCGCGGCCGTTGTCGGAGATGGTGACGGCGTAATCGGAATGGAGCGTCACCTCGATCCGGTTGGCGTGGCCGGCGACGGCCTCGTCCATGGAGTTGTCGAGGATTTCCGCCACCATGTGGTGCAGCGCGCGTTCATCGGTGCCGCCGATATACATGCCGGGGCGCTGGCGGACCGGTTCGAGGCCTTCCAGAACCTCGATGGAGGACGCGTCATAGGTTTCCGATGCAGGCGTGCTGAGGAGGTCGTCGGCCATGTGCGGGAGCTGCTCTTCCTTGGTGTTGATTGGCCGCCATTATGGCAGGTGTTGGGGCCGGGTGGAAGAGGGACGCAAGGGGCTGTGGATAAGCCCCGGGGCTGGCAGCTCAGCGCTCCAGCCGCAGCATCTGCCAGTGCAGGGCAATTGGCGGAAAGAACAGCAAAAAGAAGCCGAAGTAATACATGCAGGCGATCATCATCGGAATCCAGGCAAGAGCAATCAGCAGGCCGACACCGCCGCAAATCCGGGTGGCAAGCGGCGCAGGCAGGATGCGCATCAGGGCCAGCTGGAACAGCTGGCCGCCATCCAGCGGCATGACTGGCAGCATGTTGAGAACGGCGAGGATGATATTGACGTCGGCCGCGGCTTCCAGCGCCCAGGAGAGGTCCGGGTTTGCGGCATAGGGGGCCAGCAGGCTGCAGATGGCCCAGAGCGCGAGGTTAACGATCGGCCCCATGGCGACGATCAGCTCGTCTTCGCTGCGGGTGGCGGGGTCGTGTTCGCAAAATCCGCCGCCGCCGTAGATCATGATCCTGCGCACACTGACGCCCTGCACCCGGCAGCCCCAGGCATGTCCCAGCTCATGCAGGAAGATGGACAGGATCAGGATCAGAAGGAAGACGATGTCATAGGCAATATAGGCTGGGTCTCCGCCCACGGACAGAAACAGGAACGCCAGGAAGATGATGCTGCTGCCGATCTGTACCGGAATGCCAAAGGGGCCGCGGAATTCGAAGAGGGCGGAATCTCTGAACATGTGAATTTCCTGTCTTAAACACGGGAGTATTACCCTGTGTTGAGCCGGGTGCGCCAGCGCTGCCGTTATGCGGGAAGGCATTTTTGCAGTTTGTGTTGCCGGCGTTCCGCAGGTGAACAATCAAGGCGGCTCGCAAAATCCCGAACCACAGTTTTCAGATTGCCGCAGTTCCGAGAATACTGCTGCATCTGCAGCATTTGCGGGCTAAACCTGCCGCCAGCGGCAGGCAGGAGGAGGGTGCGCGGTGGCTGAGAAGGGGATCAGGACGCAGGACTGGACGGCATTCCGGGCAGAGGCGCAGCGGATGCTGGAGGCGGCGCTGGACCAGATGCAGCAGGCGGCAGAGCGCCCGTGGCAGCCGGTGCCGGAGGATATCGATGCGCGCTATGCGGTGACGGCGGAGGCGCGCGGACCGCGGGAGACCGTGGACCGGATCATCGGGGACGTGCTGCCCTATCACGGCGGCAACATTCATCCGCGGTTCTGGGGCTGGGTGCAGGGGTCGGGGCTGGCCTCGGACCTGATCAGCTCCCTCGCGGTGGCGGCGGTCAATGCCAATATGGGCGGGCGCGATCACGGCGCGAACTATATGGAGCGCGCGGTGGTGGACTGGACGCGGGCCAGGATGGGGATGCCGGAGAGCGCCAGCGGCATTCTGGTCACCGGCACCTCGCAGGCGACGGTGATTGCCTTTCAAGCGGCGCGGCTGCGGGTGCTGAAGGACCTGCGCAAATCCGGGCAGGGCGCGGTGCGGCTGACCGCTTATGCAGGCGAGGGCGTGCACAATGCGACGCTGAAGGCGGTGGAACTGCTGGGCATCGGCTCAGACAACCTGCGCAAGGTGCCGTTGGCAGATGGCAAGCTGGACTGCGCAGCCTTGGCCCGGATGGTGGCAGAGGACAAAGCCGCGGGCGCGGTGCCCTTTCTGGTGGTCGGCAATGCGGGCACCGTGGATCTGGGGCTGTTTGATGATCTGAATGCGCTGGCGGATGCGGCTGCGGAGCTGGGGCTGTGGCTGCATGTGGACGGGGCCTTTGGTGCCTGGACGCGGATTGCGGCGGAGCCCTACCGGTCGTTGAGTGATGGGATTGGGCGGGCAGACAGCATTGCGCTGGATTTTCACAAGTGGATGTATGTGGGCTATGACTGCGGCATGGCCTTGCTGCGCAATGAGGACGAGCACCGGGCGGCCTTTGCGGCGCGACCGGCGTATCTGGAAGGGGCCGAGCGCGGGCTGGCGGGCGGCGAGCCGTGGTTCTGCGACTACGGCATCGACCTCAGCCGCGGCAACCGGGCGCTGAAAGTCTGGACGGCGCTGGAGACTTATGGCGAGGCGGCGTTCTCAGAGGCGATCACCGGCAATTGCGAATTGGCGGGTTTCATGGCGGCGGAGGTTGAGGCGCAGCCCCATATGGCGCTGGGGGCGCCGGTGGTGTCGAACGTCTGCGTGTTCACCGCGCGCACCGATCTGGAACCGGACGCGCAGTCGGCGCTGAACGCGGATATCGCCCAGACCCTGCAGGAAAGCGGCGAGGCGGTGTTCTCGACCACCCGTGCGGAGGGCCGCGTGATGCTGCGCGCCGCGATCACCAATCACCGAAGCCGCGAGGCAGATGTTCGGGCAGCGATTGCAGCGGTGGCGCGGGAGGCGGCGAAGTAGAGCAGGGCGGTGGTGCCGCCAGGCTGAGAATCTGTGACGTTCGGTTTCGTCTTTCCGTATGATCTGAACCCGCTACTCTCCGGGCCAGACAGTCAGGGAGAGAGACATGGCCTGGATCAGGACCGTTCCGTTTGAAGAGGCAACCGGCAAGCTGAAGAAGCTCTATGAGCGGGTGACCGGGCCGGGGGGCAATGTCGACAACATCATGATGGTGCACTCCCTGCGGCCGCATTCGATGGAGGGCCATATGGCGCTCTACAAGAACGTGCTGCACCACACCGGCAACAAGATCCCCAAGTGGTTCCTGGAGGTGCTGGGGGTCTGGGTATCGTCGCTGAACGATTGCGCCTATTGCGTCGAGCATCACTTTGCCGGGCTGCAGCGGCTCTTGGGCGATACGGAGCGCGGTCTGGCGATCCGGGCCGCGATCGAGGCGCGGGAGCCGGAAGCGGCCCCGCTGGAGCCTGCACAAGTGCTGGCAATGGGTTATGCGCGGATGCTGACGGAGGAGCCGTCCAGCGTGACAGAGGCGGATATCGAAGCCCTGCGGGAAGCCGGGTTCGAGGATGGCCAGATTCTGGAGATCAATCAGGTAACCGCCTATTTCTCCTATGCCAACCGGACGGTGCTGGGGCTGGGGTGCTCTACCAAGGGGGATGTGCTGGGGCTGAGCCCGAACAATTCGGAGAACCCGGACGATTGGGGGCATAAATAGGGGCGCTGCCCCTCGGCCCCTTTGGGCCTCACCCTGGAGTATTTGAGACCAGAAAGAAGCAGGCGGCCCGTTACGGCCGTCTTATTTGTTGTGCAGACGGCTAATCTTTTGATGCAGGTCAGGGCGGGGGAACGGTGGCGGTATTAAGGTTGCGGCGCAGATTGAAAGAGGGAGTTTTTGATGGACGCCGCAGTGAAAAAGAGTGCCGGTAAAACCGCAAGCCCAGTGCCGGTTCAGCCCCCCGCCAGCGCCTCGGCCGAGGCCCGGGGGCCCAGTGCCGAGGACATCCGCCGGGCGTTTGAGAGCGGCAAGTACCCGTATCCCAAGAAGATGCAGCGCAAGGCCTATGAGGCGGAGAAGGCGCGTCTGCAGGCAGAGTTGCTGAAGGTGCAGCTGTGGGCGCAGGAGACCGGCGAGAAGTTTGTTTTGCTGTTCGAGGGCCGCGATGCTGCGGGCAAGGGCGGCACCATCAAGCGGTTCACAGAGCATTTGAACCCGCGCTCTGCCCGGGTGGTCGCCTTGAACAAGCCGTCGGACGAGGAGCGCGGCCAGTGGTATTTCCAGCGCTACGTGCGGCATCTGCCGACCAGCGGCGAGATCGTGTTCTATGACCGGTCCTGGTACAACCGCGCGGGCGTCGAGCGGGTAATGAGTTTCTGCGAGCCGAACGAATACCTGGAGTTCATGCGTCAGGCGCCGGAGTTTGAGCGGATGCTGGCGCGGTCGGGTATCCGGCTGTACAAATACTGGTTCTCGGTCACCCAGGCCGAACAGAAGCGGCGGTTCAATTCGCGTGAGACCGATCCGCTGAAGCAGTGGAAGCTGTCGCCGATCGACAAGGCGTCCTTGGGCAAGTGGGATGATTACACCGAGGCCAAGGAGGCGATGTTCTTTTATACGGACACCGCGGATGCGCCCTGGACGGTGATCAAGTCGAACTGCAAGAAGCGCGCGCGGATCAACTGCATGCGGCATTTCCTGGCCTCGTTGGACTATCCGGGCAAGGATCCGGAGATCGCGCGGGCACCGGATCCGCTGATTGTCGGCCAGGCGCATCATGTGATCCACCAGTCCGATCACATCCTGGGCAAGGCGCTGCATCCTGAATCACGGACGCGCTGATCCCCGCTTGCGGTGCGGCCCGGCGCTTGCGGGGCCGCGGAACTGGGCTTAAGTCTTTGGGCATGAAACATCTTGCTCCACTTCTGGCACTTGCGCTGCTGGCCCCTGCGGGTGCCGGGGCGCATCCGCATATCTTTGTCGACACCGGAATGAAGCTGGTGGTCTCGGATGATGGGCAGTTGCAGGCGGTGGAGATCACCTGGGCCTATGATGAGTTCTATTCGCTGCTGATCTTTGAGGACCGGGGGTTGGACAGTGATTTCGACGGCAGCCTGACGGCAGAGGAACTGGCGCAGCTGCAAGGGTTTGACCTGGCCTGGAGCGAGGGGTTTCAGGGCGACACCTATCTGACCCTTGGCGGCGAGGCGCTGGGCCTGGGCGCGCCTGAGCATTTGTCGACCGAGGTGAAGGACGGGCGGATCACCACCCGGCACCGGCGGGTTCTGACACAGCCCCAGGAAGCGGACGGGGTGGTGATCAAGGCTTATGATCCGACCTACTACACCGCCTATACGGTAAACCAGGGGCTGGACGTGACGGGTGGCTGCCAGGGCAGTATCACCCCGCCCAACCTCGATCAGGCTTATACTCTGGTGGAAGAGCTGCTCTATGCGATGCCGGCAAATCAGGCAGAGGAGGCTTACCCGGAGGTGGGTGAAGCCTTTGCCGATACCGTGCGCTTGAGCTGTGGCGCGTAAGGTGAAGATTTTCTTAACAATTGCGGCGCTGGGCGTGGCGGCGCTGGCTGTGTGGCTTTGGGGCTTTGGCGGTGCCGGGATGGTGTCCGTTTGGGCGGCCGAGGGCCAGCGCGAGGCGCAGAATGCGATGGCGCGGGGGCTGCGGGCGTTGCGCGCCGGGGAGCCGGGGGCGCTGTTGGCGCTGTTGTCCCTGTGTTTTGCCTACGGGTTCTTTCACGCCGCCGGGCCGGGCCATGGCAAGCTGGTCATTGGCGGCTATGGCATGGGCAAGCCGGTGCCGCTCATGCGGCTGGCGGGGCTGGCGCTGGCGTCCTCGCTGGCGCAGGCGGGGACTGCGGTCTTGCTGGTGGCGGGCGGGCTGCTGCTGCTGGACTGGGGGCGCGAGCAGCTGACCAGTGCGGCAGAGGATGTGCTGGCACCGCTGTCATACGGGCTGATTGCCCTGGTGGGCCTGTGGCTGCTGGTGCGCGGCCTGCGGCGGCTGCTGCGCAGCCGCACCGTTCAGGCGGCAGGCCATGCCGGACACCATCACCATGGGCACGGCCATGACCATCATCATCACGATCACGATGACGGGGTCTGCGCCTCCTGCGGGCACCGGCACGGGCCGACGGTGGAGGAAGCCGCCAATGTGCACTCGCTGCGCGATGCGCTGGCGATCATCGGCGCGGTGGCGCTCAGGCCCTGTACCGGTGCGGTATTCCTGCTGCTGCTGACATGGCGGATGGGGGTGCTGTGGGCCGGGATTGCCGGCGCCTTTGCCATGGGGGCAGGCACCGCCACGGTGACGGTGGCTGTGGCCATTGCGGCGGTCACGATGCGCAAGGGCGCGCTGGCGCAGATGCAAGGCACGGGCGCACTGCGTGCTGCGGCAGTGCTAGAGATCCTTGCCGGTGCCGTGGTGGCTGTGCTGGCCAGCCAGATCATGCTGCGGGCCTTGTAGGCCTCAATCAGCCAAAGCACTGTCCAGCAGGGCAAACATCGGTTCCTGCGTCAGGTAGGCCGACATCAGCGCACCCATCGGGGCGGCTTGTTCCCGTTCTGTCATCTCGTGCCAGACCGTTAGCGACTTGCGCTGCAGCAGTGCCCCATGAGGATGGGCCTTGCCATAAGGGGCGGGGACGCGTTTCAGCTCCGGGTCCCTGGCTGCAAACCCTTTGAGCGCGAGGATATCCACCAGTGCCGCGGTTTCATCGCCGAAGGCGCCGTCGATGGCCTGCCGCCAGCGCGGCATCTGCGCCTTGCTGAAGCCCATGATGCCGCCGCCAGCGGTGCAATAGTCCGGTGCGATGCCGAAGAACAGCGCGCAGCCTGCGCCGTTTAGGGTCCACATCATGTGCAGGTGAGTGTTGTACGGCGTCTTGTCCTTGGAAAACCGCACGTCGCGCTGCGGACGGAACAGCTTGGCGGTGACTTGCGCGCCGCTGCGGCGTGAGATCGCCTGCGCCACCTCGTCCATCAGCAGGAGCGCGGGGGATTTCAGCTGCGCCTCGTACTGGTCCTTGTGCGCGGTGAACCAGTCCCGGCTGTTGTTCTGCGCAAGCTCCGCCAGAAAGGCACGGGCGTCAGGGATCAGCTGGGCAAAGGCGTCGGTCATTCAAAAAAGGCTCCTGCTAAGGGTTTCCTGTGCAGAATACCACCATGAGCCTGTGCGCAGGCAAGGAAACTCTTCCCTTGCCGGGGCGTTCGGGGGCGCCTAAGGCTGGCAGGATGAGCACGTTAGCGACCAAACATTCCGAGATGCCTGTGCGCAGCCACGCCCGGGCGATAGCCGTTCTTGGCCTGCCTCTGATCGGCGGCCATGTGGCGCAGTTTGCCATCGGCCTGACGGATACCGTCATGCTGGGGTGGTACGGGGTGGAGGAACTGGCGGCGGTGACGCTGGGCTCGTCCTATTTCTTCTCAATCTTCTTGCTGGGTTCCGGCTTTGCCTTTGCGGTGATGCCGATGGTGGCAGCGGCGGCTGGTGCCGGGGAGGAGCGGCAGATCCGCCGTTCGACCCGGATGGGGCTGTGGCTGTCGCTGGCGTACGGCGTGGCGGCGATGCCGCTCTTGTGGTGGTCGGAGGCGATCCTGCTGGCGTTGGGGCAGGAGGCGAAGGTGGCGCATGACGCGGCGGAGTACCTGCGGATTGCCGGCTGGGCGCTGTTTCCGGCGCTATTGTATATGGTGGCGAAATCCTATCTGGCGGCGCTGGAGCGCACCCAGATCGTGCTGTGGTTGTCGGTTTTTGCGGCGGTGATCAATGCGCTGGTGAACTATGCGCTGATCTTTGGCAACTGGGGGGCGCCGGAACTGGGGATTGCCGGGGCGGCGATTGCTTCCTTGGTGACAAATGGCGTGTCCTTTGTGCTGGTGCTGGCTTATGCGCTGAAGGTGCTGCCGCAGCATGAACTGCTGAAGAACTTCCACCGGCCGGACTGGGAGATGCTGGGCAAGGTGTTCCGCATGGGCACCCCGATCGGGCTGACGACCCTGGCGGAAGCCAGCCTGTTTGCGGCCTCAGCCATGATGATGGGCTGGCTGGGCACGGTGCCGCTGGCCGCACACGGCATTGCGATCTCGCTCGGCGGGCTGACGTTCATGGTGCATCTGGGCCTGTCCAATGCCGCGACCATCCGGGCCGGCAATGCCTTTGGCCGCGGCGACCGGGAGCATCTGGCGCGCGGCGGCAAGGTGGTGACGGTGATGTCGCTGCTGGTCTCGGCAGTGGCGATTGTGCTGTTCCTGACCATTCCGGATGCTCTGATGTCGCTGTTCCTGGATGCCGAGGATCCACAGAAGGATCAGATTCTGCTGATTGGCGGCGTGCTGCTGGCGGCGGCGGCGCTGTTTCAGCTGATGGACGGGATGCAGGCGGTGGCGCTGGGCCTGCTGCGCGGGGTGCAGGACACCGGCGTGCCGATGGTGATTGCAGCGCTCAGCTATTGGGCGGTGGGCATCCCGGCCTCCTACGTCTTCGGCTTCCTGCTGGGCTGGGATGGCCTGGGGGTCTGGATGGGGCTGGTTGCAGGCCTGACCACGGCGGGGCTGTTCCTGATGCTGCGGTTCTGGCGCCGCTCGATCCTGACGGTGGGGGCCGCGGCCTGAGATATGCGCCTGCCCCATGGAGGGGCAGGCGCCGTATGGCTCAGTTCACCGGCTGGGACAGGACCGTTGCTCCGAGATAAGTGAAGGCCGTCAGATGTGCCTTGTTGAACTGGCCCACCTGTTCCAGCACGCCGGGATTGGCGGCGCGGAAGACCTCGGCCTCTGCGCCAGAGCTGTAGTAGAGGAAAGTGATGTCATCCGGGCGCAGAGTGCCCAGGGCTGTGGCCGGGGTCAGCACAGCCTCTGTCTGCCAGACGTTTTCGAGATCTGAGATGACTCTGCCAAGGGTGGTGAGATCGGCAGCGCGCTGTTCCGTGTCCAGATTGTTGTAGTGTGAAAGCTTCACGATATATTCCGCCTCCGCATCTGGTGCCTCTGCCGGGAACAGTGTCAGGCTGCCCTCGAACAGCACCGGCTGCTGGCCGTGGCGGGCCAGCAGCGCGCTGGCGCCAGAGGCAGAGAGCGCACCCAGGACCGGGCTGGCGCAGCGGTAAAGGCGGAAGCCCTTCATTTGCGGCCAGTCCAGCGGGCCGAGGCTGCCGGAGATCGTGCCGGAGCGGTGCAGGCTGCACCCTGCGTCCTGGAGGAGCGGGGCGGCAGCCGGATCCCAATGGGTGAGAGCTGCTGCGGGCTGTGCGGGCCAAGCAAGGAACAGGCCGGTCTCGGCCAGTGCAGGCGTTGCTGTGGAAAGGGCGGCGGCGAAAGCGAGGGGCTTCATATGCGTCTCCTTAAACTTCAAAGCTGACAGGCCCGCGGCCGAAGACGCTGGCGGCAGGTTCATCCGGGGCGGCCTTGGCGGCGTTAAGTGCATCCATGGCGCCTTTGACAAATGCCAAGGGATGCGCAGGCACCGGCATCCCCGGCGCGAAGCCGTTGAAGCGGGCGGTGAAATGCTCCTGGGTCCAGGTGACGTCGATGCTGGCGGCCTCCGCGTTCTGATACTGGATGCCAAGGCTGAGGCTGCCGGTCATCACGTCTGGCACATCGGCGGATTTCAGGGTGAGCTGATAGGTCATTTCGGTGTCTCCGTTGCTGTGATGGGGAATTGCTATCGCGGACGGAGGCGTTAGAATATCTACCAGATTGGAACCGCTTTGGAACAAATTTGTACCAATGGAGAATTGGGACGATATCCGCATCTTTCTGGCGCTGGCCGAGGGCGGCACAATCCGTGGCGCAGCGGAGCAGCTGGGCGTAACCCATGTGACGGTGACCCGGCGCATCCGGGCGCTGGAGGCGCGGATCGGGGCCACATTGTTCGAGCGCAGCCCGGCCGGCCATCAGCTGAGCGAGGCGGGGCGGGCGGTGCTGCCCAAGGCGCTGGAGGCGCAGAGCAGCATCCGGGATCTGGAGCGGCAAGTGCTGTCGATAGATGCCAAGCTGAGCGGCCCGGTGAGCCTGGCGCTGCCGGAGGCGGTGGCAACGGTGCTGATTGCGCCGCTGTTGCCGGAGCTGCGGGTGCTCTACCCCAAGATCACGCTGCGGCTCTTGCTGTCGGACCGTTTGGTGAACCTGGCGGGGCGGGAGAGCGATCTGGCGCTGCGGCTGACTGCCAGCCCGCCGGAGACCGCCTATGGGCGCCGCGTTGCCCATAGCCCGCTGTGTGTCTATGCGGCGCCTGCCTATCTGGAAGTGCGGCCGGAGCCGGACCGCTGGATCGGGCTGGACTACGGGCCCGCGCGGACATTGGAAGGTACTGCAGACACGCACATCCAGGCCAACAGTATCCTGGCGATGGCGGAACTGCTGAAGGCGGGGCTGGGGGTTGGGGTGCTTCCGTGTTTTCTGGGGGACAGCCACGAAGGGCTGCAGCGGCTGCCGGGCGCAGAGGTGAAGCCGGACCTGGATCTGTGGCTGCTGGTGCACAAGGATCTGCGGCAGATGGCGCGGGTGCGGGCGGTGGCGGATTTCATTGCCGAACGCCTGAAACCGCTGCGGCCACTGATCGAAGGTGCATCGGTGACGTCTTGACCGCCCGGAAGCGGGCTGGAAGGCTGGGCGGAAACACGAACAACAATCGGAAAGGGCAGTTTCAAAATGATGACAGATGACGACAAGCGCCTGCTGCGCATCGCCTATGAGGAAGCCAAGGCGGGATTCGAAGAGGGCGGCTGCCCGATCGGCTCAGTGCTGGCGCGGGGCGGCCAGGTGGTGGCGCAGGGGCGCAATCAGCGGGTGCAAAAGGGCGACCCGATTGCCCATGGCGAAATGGATGCGCTGCGCAAGGCCGGGCGGCAAAAGACCTACCGGGACACGGTGCTTTATACCTCGCTGTCGCCCTGCATGATGTGCAGCGGCACCATCGTGCAGTTCGGCATTCCGCGGGTGGTGATTGGCGATACGCAGAACTTTGGCGGCAACGAGGACTTCCTGCGCTCCAAGGGCGTTGAGGTGGTGATTGCCGAGGATTCGGACTGCATCGCGCTGATGGAGCGGTTCATCCGCGAGAAGCCGGAGCTGTGGTCCGAGGACATCGCAGAATAATCCTGCCCCCGTCTGTCAGCTGGTGAAAAACTCCAGCGTGCCGATGTTCTTGGCACGGACGGCGAATTTGCTTCCGTAGTGCTTCTGGTCGATCCCGCCCAGTTCATTGCGTAGCTCCGCGCTGATGCGGACCGGCCCGATTTGCCCGCCCTCCATCACGTCTTCCTGATGCGCCTGTTCCAGCCGGGCGGCCTTGTTCACCTCCGGGCCGATCAGGGTGAACTGGTGGCGGGTGGCGGAGCCGAAATCGCCGCTGAGAACGTAACCGGCGTGCAGGCCGATGCGCAGGCCGAGCGGCTGCTGTCCGATGGAGATGTCCGCCACGGCGGCCACCGCTTCCTCGGCGGCGCGCAGCGCGGAGGTGCAGATGCTGCGGGCGGAGCCGTCAGCGGTTCCGAGCACCCAGAAGGCCATCAGCCCGTCGCCGATGAACTTGTCGATATGGCCGCCATGCTGCTGGATCGGCTGGGTCTGGGCATTGAAGAACCGCTGCACGATGTCGGCGATCCGCTCCGGCGGCGTTCTGGTGGTGTAGCCGCTGAAGTTGACAACGTCCGAGAACCAGATCACCGCCCGGTCCACAGCATAGCCGGTCTGCTGGCCCGCGCCGGCCTGCATCCGGCGGCTGAGCGCGTATTCGTTGGTGTAGGCGTGCAGGATGCGGGTGTCATCGGCCAGCTGCTGGCTGAGCGAGGCTGTGCGGCGGCTGGCGCTACGCAGCTTGATCGAGATGATCTTGGCGATGTTGCGCCAGATCTTCCCGGCTTCCGGATGCTGTTCAATCTTGGCCTTGTCGACCACCAGCACCTCGACGCTGGTCTCATTGGCCACCAGGTCATAGATCCGCTGGTAGCCGTTGCCGACCAGATGCTGCTCTCCGACCACCTCGTTGCGGCGGCGGACAAACAGCGTGTGGCCGTCTTCCCGGATCGCAACGGAGCCCTCAACCACGATCCAGAGGCAGGTCGCCGGATCGCCGCGGGAGCAGAGATGCTCGCCTTCTGCAAAGCGGAAGGGGCGGGCGTCCAGCAGGTCGGGATCGAGCAGATCATCGGCCAGGCCGCACATCGCCATGGCCTCCGCATAGCGGGACCCCAGCGTGTTCAGTTTCTCGATTTTCGGTTTCATGCGGTACCGCGACGTCGGCTCATGGGGAGAGGAGGCTAGGTGCGGAGTCTAGCAATAATCCTGCGAGCGGGCCTTAACCTCGGTTGTGTTACGGCAAAACGCGAATTGCTGGGTGCGGTTTGGTTCCCGGCACCGGTGCATTTTCCGCCGGCCGGGCGGAAAGTCGCAGGAACGCCTGCCGGGCCTGCGCGGACAAAGGCCGACCCGGGTGTGAAGGCGGTAACCTGCTTATTTGAAACGGGAAAAACGGCGCTGTTGCGCCGGGGTTTTGGCCGGATGCGGTTGGGGGATGGTGCCGCGACCGGGCACGTCCTAGCTGTTTGGCACGGCTCGCGGGACACACCGCGGGCTGCAACAAACCAAATGATGACTGGAGTGTCTCACATGAAAAAGTTTGCCCTGACCGCCGCCGCTGTTGCTGCTCTGACCGCTTCGCCGCTGGCTGCAAAGGACCTGGCTGCAGAGCTGGACGCAGATGGCAACGGTACTTTCTCGCTGGAAGAGCTTCAGCTGGCGTTCCCGGAGCTGACCGCGGAAACCTTTGCCACCATTGATGCCAATGCGGATGGCGAAGCCGACGCGGAAGAGGTCACTGCGGCGATGGAAGCCGGCGTTCTGGCCAACGCGGGCTGATCCCGGGCTGAACCGCCAGTGTGCCGTCACTTGCACCCCTCTTGCCTTTCGGGGGCAGGCGCATAGTCCCTTCCAGCCGCGCAGGCGGCGGCACAGCGCAGGAAAGGCCCCGCGGATTGCGGGGCCTTTCTTTGAATCCGGCGGGGTGGCGGATGCGGTGCATTTCCCGTCGGGTTTCGGGGGCAGCCGCCGGCGGCTTGCCTGTAGGGTCTGCGCAGATTTGAAACCGCAGCGCCGGGCAGCCACGCGCCCGCGCCGTCAGGAGGCCCCCCCGATGTCCAAACCGATCGTTCTTATCACCTCGGCCACCGGCCGCATCGGCCGCGAGTTGGTGGCGCGGCTGGCGCAAGGGCAGCAGTTCACCGTGCGCGCCTGCTACTTCAGCGAAGCCAAGGCGGAACAGCTGAAGGCGCTGGGAGCCGATGAGGTCGTGAAATTCGACCTGTCGGATCCGGCCACCTGGGACGCGGCGCTGGAGGGCGTATCGGCGATCTATTCCGCCTCGCTGGATCCGATGCTGGAGGGGCATCTGAACTTCTGCAAGGCGCTGGGGGCGCGCAAGGACCAGATCAGCCATGTGGTGCGCGTCAGCTGCATGGGGGCGGATACCAATACCGCTGATTATGATGCGGATACCCATGCGTCACGCGCCGGCGCAGGCATTCCGCTGATGCTGCAGCACTACTGGTGGGGCGAGAAGGCGCTGATCGACGCAGGGCTGAATGTCACCGCGCTGCGCAATAACTTCTTCATGAATCACCTGTTGAAGACCGACTGCGAAACCATTGAAAACGAAGGCTGGTTCTCCAACCCGCTGGGAGCCATGCGCAATTCCTTTGTCGCCACACGCGACATTGCCGAGGCGGCGGCAGTGGTGCTGGCGGAGGGTTCGGAGCGGCACGGCAACAAGTTCTACGACATCACCGGCCCGGCGCCGCAGTCGATGGCGGAAATTGCCGCCGATCTGGGCCGCGCGATGGGCCGGGAGATCGAATACCGCCCGCAATCCATGGAGCAGTTTGAGGCAGACTTCGGCGCCACGCGGGCGGAATTCTTTGAGTATCTGACCAATGGCTTCTACACCCGCTGCAGCCCGGATTTCTACAACATCACCGGGCACAAGCCGACGTCTTACTACGATTACCTGACCACCAAGGGGGCCAGCGGCGAGACCGGCCTTGAAGAACTGTGGCAGGGCAACCTGTGGAAAAAGGGTGTCGATGCGATGAAGGAGGCCGCCGCCGCCAAGGCGTCCTGAGATCCTAGGCGGGCCGTCAGTCCAGGCTGACGATCCGCCATTCGCCGCCTTCGCGGCAGGCCAGGCCGCGGCGCCAGGAACCGCCGTCGAACCGGGCATCGAAGCTGCGGCAGGGCGTGCCGTTATGGCTGCTGCGCGCCAGCGGGCGCAGCGCATAGGCGAGGCCGGTCTGGGGGCTGCTGAAGTCGAAGACCTGGCTGTTGCCTGCGTATTCCAGCGCTGAGCCGATGCAGCGGCGGTCGTCCGCGCCCAGGCGGCGGCCGATTTCACCGCCCAGCAGGGCGCCCAGCACGGTTCCGGCCGCAATCGTGACGGGGTCGCCGTCGCCGGCCCGGGACCCTGCCGCTGCCCCAGCCGCGCCGCCCAGCAAGCGGCCCAGGGCTTGCGAGTTGCAGGACGGCCAGGACGCGGGCTGCGGTGCCGGACGGCTGCTGCCGCGCGCATAGGCAGCGGGCGGCGCAAATTGCGGGAAATGGGCAATATGGGAGCAGTCGCCCTTGGTCGAGGTCTTGGCGTCTCCCTTGCCGTATTTCAGGTGGTATTTGAACTGGCAGCGATGATCCTTGTACTCGTATTTGTACTGGTTGCCCTTGTCCTGAACCTTGATCGAGGGCCCGCCGGCCAGAGCGGGATGCGGCAGGGCCAAGGCGCAGAGAAGCGGTAAGCTGCGGAGGAGGAAAGCGGGGCGCATGAGCTGTCTCGTATTCTGCCAGGGGCCGGGCAGAGACCCGGCGGAAACAGCACAACCTCAACCACGGAGCGGCGCCTGGGTCCAGCGGCGGCGGTGCAGCCCTGCCGGTAGCGGCAAAGATTTGCCAATGCAGCGGCGGGGGCGCTGTTCCGCTTCCAGAGAGGCCGTCAGGCCGTTCCGGCTGCGGCTGCAGGCTGCTCTTCCTCCGGCCGGGTCTGGCTGGCCTGTTCCGGCAGCGCGCGGGTCAGACGCTTGATTGCGGCCAATCGGCGTGCGCGGGTCATGGGGCCGTAACTGCCCTCGCAGCCGTGCAGCGCATCCAGGTCCGCGGGGGCCTCGAAATCGAAGGGCACATCCGACAGTTGCGGGGCAAAGCGTTCAATGATGTCGAAGACCGGCTCCGACTCTACCCGGTGCTTGTCCGCAAAGCTGAGCGACAAGGCGATCAGTTTGCGGCTGTTGAAGGGCGACATGTAGAAATGCTGCCACAGGCCCGGAAACACGGCACCGATGGTGGAGCTGTAGTAGACCTCAAGAAACAGGAAATCGACTGCTTTGCTGCGGGCGGGTGTGTTCAGCGACTGCTGCCAGGCAGTGAAATCGTCCCGGAACAGCGCGGCCGTTTCAGGCCCGAACATATTGCTGGGCACAATCAGCAGCTTTCTGATCTGCCAGTTGATCACATCCCACAGCCCTTGCGGCCTCGTCACAAAGACGGCACGCAAAAGGTCGGTTTGATGGCCGCGCAGAATGACGGTGTTTTCGGGCAGGCCGTTGGCAGTGCCGTTCAGATGCTCAAGCGGCGGCGGCATCGGGGCGCCGGTTGTCAGGTGATAGATGCTGCGCCGCTTTTCGACTTCGGCTTCCGGCAGGGAAAAATCGCGTTTGTCCAGCGGTTCATGGCGCAGGTTCAGGCGCTGGCACAGGATGCCGCCGATGGCGGCGTCGCGCCGTGTTGCGTAGTTGTTGATATGGGAGAAATAATGCCGGATGCGGCCTGCATGGGGCTTGGCAAACGTCATGAGCAGGCGGCTGTCCTGGCCGCCGGTCACCGGCAGCGCCGTTGGGTGGGCAGCAGCAATGGCACCGATGTTGAAACTGGCCTGGGCATAGATCCGGTCGTAGATCTCTACCGGGTCTGCCGGGGCGTCCAGGCTGTCGTTCTCGCGGGGCCAGAAGCGGTGCTCGCGGAAGGTGCGCAGATCCAGGTAACAATTCGGATTGAGGCGCCGGACATGCTTGTCAGCTGTATGGAACAGGGAAATCTTGCCGCCGTGGTTCTCGACGGTATCCAGGTCGACCTTGGGATTGGGCACCACCGGGCGGTCCAGCGCCAGCAGCGGAGAGGCGGCAACACGGCGTGCCAGCGGGTCATAGACGGCGCCGATCATGGCGACCGGATCGGTGTAAAACCGTGCTTGGCCGCCGCTTTCGGCGATGATGGCAAAACGGCCTGCGGTGTCCGTGATGAAGGCTTCAAGATGGTTCCAGAAATCCGCAGCTGTGCTGTCCAGCGGCAGGTGCTGCTGCGGTCCGGACAGGAGGCCCGCCGGGCCGACTGCGATGCCTAGGAGGACGCCGAATTGGCGGCCCTGTGCATCATGCAGGGTGCAGGCGGGCAAGTCCTTGCCGGAATGAATATGCCATTGGCCGCAGGTGCGGCGGGCAAAGGAATGGATCTGTTCCACTTGCCGCGACACCACGTACTGGTAGCGGAACGCCTTGGCGAACAGCCGCGGGCGGTAGGGCCAAAGTCTTTGCGCTTCAAGCATCTGCTCTGCCGGAGCGGGTGGTGCTCCGGCCCTCATCTTTTGTTGTTATGCTGTGATTTTGACCGGGATCTTGAGCGCCGGCCAGCAGTATCGGGGTTTCTGCCTGTGATTGAAACCGGGCCGTAGCATTCACATCACGCCGGGCGCTGCGGCCCGGGCTTTTGCCTGGGAAGGGCGCCTTGTGTTTGGGAAGGCCTGCGGTTGTGCTAGGCTTGCACTTTCTTTGACAGGCAGGAGTGGAAGGCCATGGTGCAGGACTTCGCAGGGCTAGCCTGGCGCTTGCTGGCGGCTGGAGTGCTGGCCGGACTGTTTCTGTGCCTGCCCGCGGCGCTGGCAGAACAGGCGGACCGGCAGGCGGCTCCCCGCGCCGGGCTGATGTGGAACCGCACGGGGCTGCCCGCAGTGTTTCCCCTGCAAGTCAAATCGCCTGCAGGCGCTGATTACTATCTGGTGCTGTCCGGCAGCGGTGGTGACGCTCTGGCGGCCTATGTTCGGGGCGGTGCCTTCTTTAAGGTGCTGGTGCCGCCGGGGCGCTATGCGCTGCGCTTTGCCAGTGGCACGGACTGGCAAGATGAAGAGCGGCTGTTCGGGCCGGACACCGTGGTGTTTGAACTGCCGCAGGTGCTGGAGTTTGCAGTCCGCGGTGCGGGTCTTAAGGCTGGTCATCTGGTGACGCTGACACGGGAGTCTTCGGGCGGCGGTTTGCGGGCCGAGGTCAAAGGGCAATTCGTTTGCCAGATCGCTACCTTGGAAGGGGCTGAGCCGTCCCGGATTCAGGCGGAGCCGCCCCGCGGGTTCATCCTGGGCGGCAATATGCATGCAAGGGCTGTTCTGCATCTGAGGTGGCGCCTGGGCCTGACCGGGGTGGAGCCGGGCACGCCGGACGCGCTGTGGCAGCGCAGCCTGTTTGTGCTGGGAAATCCGGGTCTGCCGAGGCACATGCCGCAATTTCTCAGCCCGCCCCAGCTGACGCGGTTTCAAAGCGGGTTCCGGTCATATTCCGTGCGGTCGCTGTACTGCGGTTGACGCGGCGGTCTTATTCCCCGCTGCGCTCTTTCATCAGCCGGTCGGCTTTTTTGCGCACCAGCACGCTGCGCAGGTCGTGCATCGCCAGCAAAAGCGCGTCGGTCACGTCTTCCAGCTGCTCCTCCGTTGCGCGGCTGTTGGCCCACTGAGCGGTCAGGTTCAGGTGGTCGATGGCGCGGTGGATGTCGTCCACGTCGCGGGCTGCCAGCGTGGCGGCACGGGTCGCCATCCAGGATTTGATCTCGGCGAGGTCCTGACCGGTCAGCTGGCGCTGGCCGTGCGGTTTGATCTCGCCGTTGCGGATGTTCACAACGGCGATCTGGTCCATCTCGATCCGCCGGTTGCGGTTCTCGGTATCGACACGGAAGACAAAAGCGCCGTTCTCACGGACGCGGAAGTAATACTCCGGCAGATCGGCGCTCATGCTCGTGTCTCCTGTCAGGTCAGCGCGGCGCAGAAGGTCTGGATGCGGCGGCAGGCCTCTTCCAGCGCTTCGTCGGAGGTCGCGTAGCTGACGCGGAAGTTCGGCGACAGGCCGAAGGCGGCACCAAAGACCACAGCGACGTCTGCCTCCTCCAGCAGGGCGGTGGCGAAATCCTCATCGGTTTCAATCACTTTTCCTGACGGGGTCGTCTTGCCGATCAGCCCGGCGATGGACGGGTAGACGTAGAACGCACCCTCAGGCACGGGGCAGGAGATGCCCTCGATCTCTGACAGCATGGAGACCACCAGGTCGCGGCGGCGGACGAATTTTTCGTTGTTGGGCGCCAGGAAGGCTTGCGTGCCGTTCAGAGCCTCCACCGCGGCCCATTGGCTGACCGAGCAGGGGTTGGAGGTGGACTGCGACTGCACCTTGCGCATGGCGGCGATCAGCTTTTCGGGGCCTGCGGCATAGCCGATGCGCCAGCCGGTCATCGCATAGGCCTTGGAGACACCGTTGCAGGTGAGGGTGCGCTCATAAAGAGCGGGTTCCACCTGCGCCGGGGTGCAGAATTCAAACCCGTCATAGGCGAGATGCTCGTACATGTCGTCGGTCATCACCCAGACGTGGGGGTGGCGCATCAGCACGTCGGTCAGCTCTTTCAGCTCTGCCCGGCTGTAGCCCGCGCCCGTGGGGTTGGAGGGCGAGTTGAAGATGAACCACTTGGTCTTGGGGGTGATCGCGGCTTCGAGCTGATCCGCGGTCAGCTTGAAATTGGTTTGCAGCGAGGTTTCGGCAATCACCGGGGTGCCGCCGGCCAGCAGCACCATATCGGGGTAGCTGACCCAATAGGGGGCGGGAATCACCACCTCATCGCCCTCGTTCAGTGTGGCCATCAGGGCATTGTACAGCGTCTGCTTGCCGCCGGTGCCGACAGAGACCTGCGCGGGCGTGTAGTCGAGACCATGGTCGCGCTTCATCTTGGCGCAGACGGCCTGTTTCAGCTCCGGTATGCCGTCGGGAGCAGTGTATTTGGTCTTGCCCGCGGCAATGGCGGCAACCGCCGCATCCTTGATGTTCTGCGGCGTGTCGAAATCCGGCTCGCCCGCCGACAGGCCAATGACGTCACGTCCCGCCGCCTTCAGCTCTGCCGCTTTTGCGGTCATCGCTATGGTCGGCGACGGTTTGACGCGGGATAAGGTCTCAGACAGGAAAGACATTGGCGGTGCCCCGGTTTGTATGTTGTGCGGAACTGTCATAGGTTGCCGCCAAACAGCGATCAAGCTGCATTGGCACTTTGAGTTAGGAGAACTGACAATGACTGAGCAGAACACAGACTGGTATGGCCCGGATGCAGCAACTTTCGGCGACCGCGTTGCAGCGGCGCGCGAAGCGGGCGGGATGACCCAGGGCCAGCTGGCACGCCGTATCGGCGTCAAGAAATCGACCCTCAGCGCCTGGGAGCGGGACCTGTCCGAGCCGCGCGCCAACAAGCTGACCATGCTGGCGGGCCTGTTGAACGTGTCGATGTCCTGGCTGCTGACCGGCGAGGGTGAAGGCATGTCCGAACCGGCGCCGCTGGAACTGGAAGCAGGCGATTTTGCTAGCGTCCTGAACGAGTTGCGCTCGCTGCGCAGCGAAATGCGCCAGAACGCGGAGCGTGCTGCGCGGCTGGAGAAGAAATTGCGGAGCCTGTTGCAGGTGAACGAGGCGCCGGCAGCGGAAACTGCCTGAGGCCTGATGATGCAAGAAGACCGTGCCACCCGCCTGAAGCGGCTGCAGATGCGCTCGATGCGCCGGGGTATCAAGGAAATGGATATCCTGCTGTCAGCCTATGCAGCCGCAAGCCTGGAGCAGATGGATACGGCGCAGCTGGATCTTTATGACCAGCTTCTGCTGGAGAATGATCAGGATCTGTACCAGTGGGTGACCGGTCAGGCGGAACCGCAGGAGCGGTTCCGCGCCCTCGTGGCGGACATAGCACAAACCCATCAAAAATAATAAAATTCCGGCTTAACTGATTTTTCGGGAATTGTTGGCATCTTGTCTTAGAAGCAAATTCGAGTCGGAGATGCGAATGAGTATGGAATTGCCAATTGGCCAGACGGACCGCAAAGGTTTCATGACTGGCTATCTGGAGGCGCTGGGTCTGCTTGAGCGCCTTCACCGCCTGCTGCTGGATGTCATCAAGGATGAGTTTGAGCGCGTCGGCGTGCTGGAGATCAATGCGGTCCAGGCGCTTTTGCTGTTCAACATCGGTGACAATGAGGTGACTGCCGGGGAACTGAAAACCCGCGGCTACTATCAGGGCAGCAACGTCAGCTACAACCTCAAGAAGCTGGTCGAAATGGGCTATATGCACCATCAGCGTTGCGAGATCGACCGCCGTTCCGTCCGGGTGCGTCTGACCCCGCGCGGCCGCGAGATCCGCGACATCGTGTCAGCGCTGTTCTCCCGCCATGCCGAAGGGCTGGAAGGCAAGAACGTGATTTCCTCTGAAGGGATCGAGGACATTACCGCTTCGCTGAAGCGGATGGAGCGCTACTGGTCGGATCAGATCCGCTACATTTACTGAAGCCAGACTGGGAAACAGACCAGCAGGCAAGAGGCCGCAGAGCCGGGGAACACCGGCAGGCCGCTGACAGGGCATGAGGGGAAACCATGCTCTGACCGAAAGCAAAGGGAAAGCGCCGGGCCCCGGACGGGGTCACGGCAGAAGGCCGCAGAAGCGCCGCCCTTTTTCCTGGATCGAAGTCTGTAAGAGACGATCAGACGGCACCGGCAGCCCCCATTGGGGGCTGCGCCGGTTTTTTGCGTTACAGTAAGCTCTTACACGGCCGGGCGGCAAGCTGACCTAGGCCGTTCGGCCTTTGGCGCCTGTTTCGGCCGGGGGGGCTTGCTGGCCTTGCAGCCTGGTTTTCACGGCGGCTCAGCGCTGCTGTTGGCCGCGGTTAAGCCTGCGCCTGACTTCCGGGCGCGCTGCGTGCCGCTTCCCGCTGTATCTGATGCCAGGCTCTGCGGCCCGCCACCGGCAGGCCAGGCAGCCTTTCCAATGGCATGAGCCGCCGTTTGTCCCGTCGCCAAAGGCCAGCCTTACCAGTGGCCGGTATTTTCCATGCTGGCCCAAGGCTCTGCCGGGGGCAGGGACCCGCCATTTTGCAGCAGTTCGATGGAAATATTGTCGGGCGAGCGCACAAAAGCCATGTGCCCGTCGCGCGGCGGACGGTTGATGGTGACGCCGTTGTCCATCAGGTGCTGACAAACGGCATAAATGTCGTCCACCCCATAGGCAAGGTGGCCGAAATGGCGGCTGTCGCTGGGCAGCGCGTCGTCCCCGTCCCAGTTCCAAGTGAGCTCGACCGGGGCGTCCTCCTGACCCGGGGGCGCCATGAACACCAGGGTGAACCGGCCCTGCTCGTTGTCCCAGCGGCGGGTCTCCTTGAGGCCCAGCAGCTCAAAGAAGGCCATGGATTTCTCCAGGTCTTTCACCCGGACCATGGTGTGCAGATAGGTGAGGGGCATTGGCGGTCTCCTGTTTGGGTTTGCGGCCCTGGTATATTCACCGTGCAGGCCCGTGCTGAACAGATACGGGGTCAGAACTTTGATTCAATGCCCAGAGAAACGGAAAATTCCGAACTGTCAAAGCGGCTGTGATTGGAACTGCGCTTGCCTGCGCGGACCCGCAGCATGGGGGCAAACCCTGCGTAATCATAATCTTCAAAGAATACGTTCAAATCCGCATAAAGCGACTGATCCTGGCGGCCGCCGGGTATGGTTTGCCAGCCAAAACCGTTGTGGAAAATGTGATCGGGATAGTCGGCGGCTCCCAAAATCAGTCCTGTGCTGACTTTGGCCGGGCCGATGGCCTCTGCAATAGCGTAGCCGATGCGCAGGGTTGCCGTAGTTCCTGCGGAGTTGACATTGCTGGTGTGGGTGTCGCGCAATCCAAGGGAGAAGCTGAGGCTGTTGCCGTTTTCCAGCTTTCGCGACAGCGAGGCGCCGAGGCCGAACACGTCGGCCCTCAGCAAGCTCAGGCGCGGATCAATCCGGTGTTCGGCGCTGCCGTTGATGGTGAGCCGGTTCTGGCTGGAAAGGGCCCAGCTGCGGGCGCCTGACAGCTTTACCAGATTGTAGTTGCGCCTGCCGCCATACCAGGAGGTTGCACCGGTCAGGGCGACGCGGGCACTGCCAGCGCTTTCCTTGGGGCCTGCGGCAAAGGCGTGGCTCAGAGTGATTTCGCCGTAGGTGGAGCCGAATTCGGAATTGCGGGGCACGCTGGTGCCGGTCTGCGCAGCCAGCGCGGCGGCTTCTTCCTTGGCGCTGGAAGACAGGGCGACGCGCTGGACGTAGAGGCGCCCGCTGAGAGACGTCAGGCTGGTTTCGCTTTGCCGCAGGCGGCGGCCGAGGCTGCTGTCCAGGGTTCCGATAAGACCGGAAAGGGCAATGGCGCGCGGGCCGAATCTGTTCTGGTGAGAGCTGAGCCCGTCGATTTCCTGAGTCGCCGCGTCAGAGCCGTTGTTCACGTTGTTCGACGGTTTCACCCCGCCGCTGAGGCGGAAGGACCAGGGGCTGATCCGGCGCAGGGCCTGGTAATCCTTGGCAATCAGCGCGTCGGATTTGCTGTCCGGGGAATGAACTGCCGTCCGGCGCAGCCAGTATTGAGACAAGGCCGGGCTGCCGCCCTGGAACGCCAGGCGCGAGGCCAGCTGGCCCATCTGGAACTTGGCGGCACTGTCGGGAGCAAAGCGAAAAGCACGGGCGGCGGCCTTGCGGCCTTTGGCGTGCTGACCGGCTTGGGCATAGGCCACCGCTTGCAGCTGCCAGGCTATGTGGTTCTTGCGATTGGCTTGCAGCAGCGCGTCAGACACCCGCAAGGCCAGCTGCGGATTGCCGTTGTCGAGAGCGTGCGCAGCCAGAATCTGACCTTGCTCCAATGTCAGATGGGCCTGAGTCTTCGGGGACTCCTGTGCCTGTGGCTGGCCGATGGAAACGGCCAGCCCAACAAATGCTGCCACAAACCTGTGCATGTTTACGGGGTTGGCTGATCGCAGACCGGGTCGCTGCTGTCGCCCCCGCATTGCCCGAGAACAAACACGCCGTATTCCTCAATGTCTGAAGAATACCCGTCGATATGACCTGTAGCGTGAACGCTCCCAGCTACGGCTGCTGCATCAGTGCCGGAGAATATCCCGCCGTACTCGCCGAAATTGGTTTTGTCGATCGAAACATCACCAGTGAACGTTCCGTCCTCGGTAATGGACGTCGGTGCCAGCTCCAAATTGGCTGGAGACGCTGACCCGTTGTCCGTAACGGCACGATTGTAGATCAGGCCGTTTACAGTGTTATCGGCGAAGTCAGCGTTAATAAACACATCTCCCGTTATTTCCGCGGCTTGGTCGGGCTGAAGCTCCGATGGCGTACCGGCGGCAACAGGAAGAAGGTCTTCTCCGCTTCCAGCAGTGTTCAAGAGGCCTACATACGACCCTGCATAACTGACGAGACCGCCAGAAGGCTGATCCGTGTCTGGCGCAGAATAGCTGCCGGTGCGGCCATAGTTTGTACCGGCGAAGTAGTAGTTGAACTGCCCGCCTGTTGCGACAACAACGGCGTATCCGCCCTCGATCTGGCGGACATAGGCGGTGGAATGGCGGTCAAGGGACGAGTCTTGAACCGTGTAGGCTTCGTAACCGTCCCGGTCTAGGGCGGTCTTGCGAACGTAGGAGGCGGAGAACGGTGTTTCATCCAAACTCACGCCTGACACGGTCAGCGTTTGATTGGATGGGTCATAGCTAACGCTTTCAAGATCGTTTGCCAAAGCATCTGGGATCACCGACTCGGTATCCGTGCCGGTGTCCGTATCGTCATCAGTCGTTGTGGTGAAGGGATTCCCCCCGCCGCATGCGGACACCACGGACGCTGCCGCGAGCCCTAGCCAAAAGCGCCTCATCTGCCTCTACCTCAATATGTTTTATCGTTTTGCGCTACCTTCGGCCGCAGCGCTGCGCTTGTCAATTGAACAGCGCGGTTTTGGGCGCAACCGTGGCGGATGCGCTACCTGCATGTAGTTTCCTGTATCGCGCTGAGTGGCAGATATGGTAGGGTGGCGGGGTGCCAAAGGGGGTATTTTCTGACTTGGCGTGCGGCGTGCCATTGAGTATGCCGGGGTGATATTCCGGGCAGCGGCAGGGGGCGGAAATGCAGCAGTATCACGATCAGCTACAATTCATTCTGGATCACGGGGTGCCGTCGGACGACCGGACCGGCACCGGAACGCTGTCCTGTTTCGGGATGCAGGCGCGCTATTCCCTGGCGGAGGGCTTTCCGCTGGTGACCACCAAGAAGCTGCATCTGCGCTCGATCATCCATGAGCTGCTGTGGTTCCTGTCCGGCGACACCAACATCCGCTACCTGAAGGAAAACGGGGTGTCGATCTGGGACGAGTGGGCGGATGAGAACGGCGACTTGGGCCCGGTTTACGGCCACCAGTGGCGCCGTTTTCCCAAGCTGGAACTGGCTGAAGGAACCCTGGGGGATGAGCCGCTGTACCGTGCGGGCAGTGTCGACCAGATTTCGGATCTGGTGGAGATGATCCGCAAAAGCCCGGACAGCCGCCGCCTGATCGTGTCAGCCTGGAACCCTGCGGATGTGCCGGACATGGCGCTGCCGCCTTGCCATACGCTGTGGCAGGTGCGGGTTGCGGGCGGCAAGATGCATATGCAGCTCTATCAGCGCTCCGCCGACATGTTCCTGGGCGTGCCCTTCAATATTGCCTCCTATTCGCTGCTGCTGGCCATGCTGGCGCATGTGACCGGCTACGAGGCCGGGGACTTCGTGCACACGATGGGGGATGCGCATATCTATTCGAACCATGTGGAGCAGGTGCAGCTGCAGCTCTCGCGCAGCCCCAAGCCGCTGCCGCAGCTGCAGATCAAGCGGCAGGTGAATTCGATTTTCGATTTCACCTTTGATGACTTTGAAATCCTGAACTATGACCCCGACCCAGTGATCAAGGCGCCGGTGGCGGTCTGACAGGCAAGTAACACGGGCAAGGACAACAGGCATGATTACCCTGATCGCTGCGCGGGCGCGCAACGGTGCCATCGGCAAGGACAATGATATCCCCTGGTTTGCACCGGAGGATCTGAAGGCGTTCCAGCGCGAGACCCTGGGTGGCGCCATCATCATGGGCCGCAACACCTGGGACAGCCTGCCGGTGAAGCCGCTGAAGAACCGGCTCAATCTGGTGGTGTCCTCCAACCCGCAGGCGGCAGAGATTGTGCTGCCGTCGATCGAGGCAGCTGTGCAGGAGGCCTATGATCAAGGCTACCGGCGCGTCTATGGCATCGGCGGCGAGGGGATCTATCGCGGCATGCTGGACATGGCGGACAGGCTGCTGGTCACCGAGGTGGATCTGACCATCGAGGATGCAGATGCCTATTTCCCGGAGTTTCAGGCAGACAAGTGGTTCAAGGCCGGAGAAACAGTGCTTCGCGACAGCGATCCGGCCTGTGTGATGGTGGAATACCTGCGGCGATCCTGAGGCCGCTGGCAGTGCCTGCGCCCAGTCAGCACCCGGGCGCAGTGCAGAATTGATAGGCTATACAGCCTTGAGCTCTGCTGCCATTTGCCGGCCATCGCGGCCTTCGGACAGCTCATAGGCGATTTTCATATTGTCGGCGAGGCCGGTCATGCCCGACCGCTCCACCGCTGAAATGTGCACAAACACATCTTTGCCGCCTTCATCGGGTTCAATAAACCCGTACCCTTTGGTGGTGTTGAACCACTTCACGGTGCCGCTTGGCATTTCCCGTGTCTCCTTCTACTTTGCGCGTCGCCCAGGGGCATCCCGGGGCATCCGGCCTGTACCCTGACCGCGAGGGGCAAGGTGAAGCTGGACAACCTAGAGTTTTACACGGGTTGGCCGAAAATCAAGAGAAACCGGATAATTCCACCATAAATTGTGTGAATTCCGGCTGGGGAGCGTGAAGGCAACATGAAAATCTATGGACTCAAGAACTGCGATACCTGCCGTAAGGCGTTGAAAGCGCTTCCGGATTCGAGTCTGGTCGATATCCGCACGGACGGGATGCCGGACGGCCTGCTGGAAGCAGCCCATGCTCAGTTCGGGGTCAAGCTGGTCAATACCCGCTCCACCACTTGGCGGGGGTTAAGCGAAGAAGAACGTGCGGGGGAGCCGCTGGACCTGCTGCGCGCGCATCCGGCACTGATGAAGCGGCCACTGATTGAGCGTAACGGGGAATTATTCCTGGGATGGGATCAGAACACGAAGGCGGCCCTTGGCGCGGCCTAAGGCGGCGCATATGTCGTTACGGCAGATTTCAGGAGACGTATAATGCGGAATGCAGCCCTTGTTCTGGGGATCATCGCCGGGATTTTCGGCATGGTGGTGGGGTTCTTCGGCTACGGCTACACCGCTGCGGTGGAGCATTTCGGTGAGGTTGAGGGGCTCGCCGAGCAGGTCGAGAACGTCGAGAAATTGCGGCTGCTGGCGGTGCTGTCGCCGCTGCTGGCGATTGCCGGCGGCGCGATGGCGCGGGCGCGGGCCTTGTGGGGCGGTATCCTGCTGTTGGGATCGGCGGCGGGGATGTATGCGGGCTTTGGCCTCAATGTCTTCACCATCTTCCCGCTCAGCTTTGCTGCGGTGGGCGGCTTGATGGCGCTTGCGGCGGGCAAGCCGGATGAGCCCAAGCCGCATTTCTGATCCTTAGCGGAACCGCATGAAAAAGGCGCCGCTGCCGGGAGCAGGGCGCCTTTTGTTTTTGCCAATTGTTCAGTGTCAGGCGATGGCCGGTTCCATCCGGTTGCGCAGCAGGGCGTCCACAGAGAGCGCTCCGGCGCCTTTGACCACCAGGACCGCCAGCAAGAAAACCCAGAACAGCCGCTGGTCCAGGATCACCGCGTCAGGGAAGCGGTCGAACAGCGCGCCAAGGGTTTTGTCGTCGGTTGCACCGTGGCCGTAGATGTCGGTCAGCGATTGCACGATGACAAAGCCGATCATGCCAAGCGAAGCGAGGCGGGTCAGAAGGCCGATCACGATCAGCAGCGGCAGGATGAACTCGGCGTAGGTGCCGGCCAGCACAACCAGTTTCTGGAATAGCCCGAACTGGGAGACATCATAGCCGACTGCCTCCAGCTGTTTCGGGAAGATCTGGCTGTAGGCGCCGATCGAAGGGCTGAACAGGCCGAGGATGCCGTCGCCCAGCTTGGTCAGGCCGGAGTTCCAGAAGTAGAGCAGCAGGGTGGAGGCAAAGACAAAGCGCGCTGCCAGCGGCAGCAGCCAGTTGCCGCCCCTTTCCACCTGGCGGAAGACGGCGTCGTGAATGGAGACAAGTGCGTGCATGGATTTACCCTTTGCTATCCAATCCGGTGATCGCGCCGCCCTGCAACAGCAGGGCCAGCGTGGCACCCAGGTCGAAGGTTTCGTCTGCGGCGGCGGCCTGTTCCAGCGCTTCGCCGATGGTGGCGCCCTTCATCAGGGCGCGGATCCAGATGGCCCCGCCGGACGGCAGAACCTGGGGAATGGGGTCGAATTCAGGGCGGGTGACCAGCGCGTCCTGGGCCTGTGGCTCAGGCTTGGGCGCGCCGTCTTCGGTGTTGTAGCGCCAGATGGCGTGGACGGGCCAAGGCGAACAGATGACCTGCACTGCGGGCGCAAGCGTCAGCCAAGTGTTCATCAGCTGGTCTGGCGGAAGGGCTCCAAGCGCGTCAGGGGTAATGGGCGCGGCATCGGCAGCATGGTAGGCGCGGCGCAGGGCCAATTCCAGCCGGGCGACATCGCCAAGGTAGCCGAGGTGCTTGAGCTGCTGCATGCCTTCGAGGAAGGCAGGGAAATGTTCGCCGTAGAACATCATTAGCGGTGAGGAAGGGGGATGCTGGCGCAGGTAGATGCCTGCCAGCCCGTCCATGTTCTGCTTTCCCAGAAGCTTGGCAATCACCGGAAAGGCGCTGTGCATGGCATCGGTCAGGGAGACGGCCACATTGTTGCGGTACACGCTGAAGCGGCGCCCGGCGGGCTGGGCCTGATGGTCGATCAGACCGTCCGGCACCGGCTGGCCCGCATCCATCATGGCGCGGGTGAATTCTGTCTGGGTCACACTCATGCCGGAACGCGCTCCAACGCGGTTGCGGCGCGGGCGGCCTCGGCTTCCAGCACGGGCCAGTCCGGTACGTCGTTGTCCCATTCGATCAGCACCGGCTTGGGGCCGGATTTTGCCAGCGTGTAATCCAAGAGCGCCCAGACCGGATCCACCACTTCGCGCCCGTGGCTGTCGATCAGCAAGGGGTGGCCGTGGTCGTCCTCATCCTCGTCGTGGCCGCCAAGGTGGATCTCGCCGACCTTGTCCAGCGGGAAGGCGTCGATGTAGCCCTGGGGCGAGAAATCGAGGTTGGTGGCGGACACAAAGACGTTGTTCACGTCCAGAAGCAGCCCGCAGCCGGTGCGGCGGGAGATTTCGGCCAGGAATTCAGGCTCGGACCAGGTGCTCTCGGCAAAGGCGAGGTAGCTGGAAGGGTTTTCCAGCAGCATCCTGCGGCCAATGGTGTCTTGCAGTTCGTCGATATGATCACAGATCCGCTGCAGGCTGGTGTCCGTGTAGGGCAGCGGCAGCAGGTCGTTGTAGAAATGACTGTCGTGGGTGGACCAGGCCAGATGCTCGGAGAAGCTGGCAGGGTTCAGCCAGCCAACCAGATGCTTGAGCCGGGCGAGGTGGTCCGCATCCAGGGCGCCCTCGCCGCCGATCGACAGGCCGACGCCGTGAACTGACATAGCAAAGCGTTCGGACAGGTGGCGCAGCTGCGCAATTGGACGTCCGCCGTCGCCCATGTAGTTCTCGGCGTGTATTTCCAGCCATTTGACGCTGCCCGGTTCGGCGGTGATCTGGGCGAAATGCTGCGGCTTGTAGCCAACGCCTGGGGCGGCGGGCAGCCTGTCATGTGCAGCAGTGTCAAGCATGGCGGGTCCTGTAGTCCGGGTGCAAAAGGGGCGGGAATTGACACTCCCGCCCCGGAAATCAGGCCGTTCTTATGCCGGCAGATCGCGTTCCAGCGGCTCCAGCGAGCCCTTGCGCTCAGTGCCGTCTGCCATCGCCGGCAGTTCCATGCCTTCGCAGGTGCCGGCATCCACCAGAGTCCAGGCGTTGCCCTGGTAGTCGGTGGTCGAGGTGCCTGCGCAGGTGGTGCCGGGGCCGGCGGCGCAGTCGTTCTGGCCTGCCAGCGAAACGCCGTAGCATTTTTCCTTGGTGGCAGCAGCAGCGGGGATGGTCGAAGCTGCGGTCAGAGCGGCGGCAACGGCGCTGGCAACGGCCAGGGATTTTGCGGTGGTCGACATCTCGTGAATTCCTTTCGGTTTAACATGCGGTGTCGTGTTGACAGGAAAACACTAACCCGGGGCTTTCAGGAAATTAAGTCACGAGGCCGTGTCTCACGTCTGCGTCAGCGTATGTGAGACAGGATTGCAGCGCAAAGAGCTGAAATCGCGGGGTTTTACCGGATTTTGAAACAAAACGGCCCCCGGATGGGGGCCGCTGATGCTGTTTTTGGGACGGAATGTTACAGAAGGTCCGGCGGGGTGGCCTCCACCGCCAGCGACTTTGTAACATTTTCGAGGCTTTCCACCTTGGTCTGCTTTTCGCCAAGGCGGCGGACAGAGACGGTGCGCTCCTCCACCTCGCGGTGGCCGACGGCGAGAATGACCGGAACCTTGCCCACGGAATGCTCGCGGACTTTGTAGTTGATCTTCTCGTTGCGGATGTCAGCCTCGGCGCGCACGCCGGCCTTCTTCAGCTCGGCCACGACCTCTTGCACGTAGTCATCGGCGTCGGAGGTGATCGAGGCGACCACAACCTGGCGCGGCGCCAGCCAGAACGGCAGCTTGCCTGCGTGTTCCTCGATCAGGATGCCGATGAAACGCTCGAAAGAGCCGAGGGTGGCGCGGTGCAGCATGACCGGGCGGTGCTTGGCACCGTCGGCGCCGATATAGGTGGCGTCCAGGCGTTCCGGCAGCACGAAGTCCACCTGGTGGGTGCCGCACTGCCAGTCACGGCCGATGGCATCGGTCAGCACAAACTCCAGCTTGGGGCCATAAAAGGCGCCTTCGCCCGGGTTCAGTTCCGGTTCGATCCCGGCGGCGCGGGTGGCGGACAGAAGCGCGGCCTCTGCCTTGTCCCAGACTTCATCGGACCCGGCGCGGGTGTCCGGGCGGTCGGAGAATTTGACCGAGAACTTCTCGAACCCCAGATCCTTGTAGATCTTCGACAGGAAGTCGATGAATTCCGCGGTTTCGGATTCGATCTGATCCTCGGCGCAGAAGATGTGGCCGTCGTCCTGGGTGAAGCCGCGCACCCGCATGATGCCGTGCAGTGCGCCCGAGGGCTCATACCGGTTGCAGGAGCCAAACTCGGCCATGCGCAGCGGGAGGTCGCGGTAGGACTTGAGGCCCTGGTTGAAGATCTGCACGTGGCAGGGGCAGTTCATCGGCTTCAGAGCGTTCACAGCCTTCTCGCGGGCGTGTTCCTCGTCCACTTCGACGATGAACATGTTTTCCTGGTACTTGTCCCAGTGGCCCGAGGCCTCCCACAGTTTGCGGTCCACGACCTGCGGGGTGTTCACTTCGACATAGCCGCCCTTGCGCTGCTGGCGGCGCATGTAGTCCTGCAGCTGGGTGTAGACGGTCCAACCGTTCGGGTGCCAGAAGATCTGCCCCGGTGCCTCTTCCTGCATGTGAAACAGGTCCATCTCGCGGCCCAGCTTGCGGTGGTCGCGCTTGGCGGCCTCTTCCAGCATGTGGAGGTGCGCCTTCAGCTTTTCCTTGCCGGTGAAGGCAACGCCGTAGATGCGCTGCAGCATCGCGCGGGAGCTGTCGCCGCGCCAGTAGGCGCCGGCAATCGACATCAGCTTGAACGCATCGCCCGGCAGTTGGCCGGTGTGCTGCAGGTGCGGGCCGCGGCAGAGGTCCTGCCAGTCACCGTGCCAGTACATGCGCAGCGGCTCATCGCCCGGGATGCTCTCGATCAGCTCGACCTTATAAGGCTCGTTGTTGTCGGTGTAATGCTGGATCGCGCGGTCGCGTTCCCATACCTCGGTGCGGACCTCATCACGCTTGTTGATGATTTCCTTCATCTTTTTCTCGATGGCGCCGAGGTCTTCGGGGGTGAAGGGGTCTGCGCGGTCGAAGTCGTAGTACCAGCCGTTTTCAATGACCGGGCCGATGGTGACCTTGGTATCGGGCCAGATTTCCTGCACCGCGCGCGCCATCACATGTGCCAGATCGTGGCGGATCAGCTCATTGGCCTGGACCTCGTCCTTCATGGTGTGGATGGCAATGGTGGCGTCGCTGTCGATCGGCCACTGCAGATCCCAGTGCTGATCGTTGACGGTGGCGGAGATGGCCTTCTTGGCCAGCGAGGTGGAAATGCCGGAGGCCACCTGCGCGGGCGTGACGCCTGCGTCATAGGATCGTGCATTGCCATCGGGGAAAGTGAGAGAGATTTGGGCCATAGTCTGGCTGCTCCTCGTCGGTTTGGCGCCCACAGAACGCCCGGTTGCGGGTATGTGTTTGGTCTGCGCGTTTTGCTGCCAATACAGAGGCAAGTCAAGGCGGCTTTGCATGCGGTTGTAATTGCGCAGGAATTTCCGTTTGTGTGCCTGTGCATGCGATTGCACATATATGTATACAGGTAAGCAATTGAAAAATAACAAAAAAACTGTTGTCATGGACGCGGTGCTAGGGCAGGGTGACCGAAACCTGAGACCCAAGGACATACCAGGAGTGTTCCGATGACCCGCCCGAACCCGAACTTTGACCTGACGGTTGAAGATGTGGATCTGATTGAAACCGCGCTGTGCCAGTCGCAAAAGATCCTGTCGCACCGCCATCTGTCTTATGAGCATGGCGCGCAGATCGAAGGCGGGGCAAACGCGGAGAAGGCCGTGCAGACCGGGGAGATGCTGAGCCGTATCCGGAACCTGTTGAGCCGCTTGCAGGTTCAGAAGGCCGACGGGACACCTGCCGCTAGTCTGTCCTGATCAGCCGTAAGGCAAGCGAGGGGCCAGCCCCTCGCGGTCCCCGGGGTATTTTAAACCATAAAGATGCCGGTCAGTCCTGTGCGGGCGCCGGCACGCCTTCGCGGATCATGGCGGAGTAGTCGGGACCGACCCCATGCGCCTGCGCGATCGGGGTGATGCTGCCAAGCGCGCGCAGGTCTTCGACGCTGCGGCTTTGATCCAGAACGCCCTGTTCCCAGGCAAATTCCGGCAGGTAGCCATTCGCCAGCACCCGCCAGTCCAGCGGCACGTCCTCCGCGAAGCTGCGGATCAGGGTCATCACTACCGTGGTGCAGTTGGTGGTCAGCGAATTGTACCACTGGGGTTGTGCTGCCAGGCTGTTGGCGGTCTCGACGTATTTCAGCAGCAGTTCCCGGCCGGTGTCGGGGCTGACGCCGATGCGGAAAAGCTGCACGTCTTCGCCGCGGGCATTGGTGCGGGTGCCGACCAGATCGCGTTCATCCGCGGCGATCAGAACCAGCGTGTTGGATTTGAACAGATCGGCGATGGGGGAGAAACCGCCGCCCAGCTGGCGCCGCACCTCAACCGACCAGGCGATATGCTCGCCGCCTTCAAAGCCGAAGCTGACGATCATATGCGCCATCTGCGGGCCGGCCCAGTAGGACATGAACAGGTCGGTGGATTGCAGCTTGGTCAGATCGTAACTGCGGGATTCCCAGGCCTCGGTGAAGTTTTCCGGTGTGTCCCAGGTGAAATTGCGAACGCCGCTTAGGGTGAGGATGTCGCCCTCGACCGTGCCGGTCACCTGGCGGGCCACATCGGGCGACCAGTTGCGGTCTGCGGGCGGGGTGAGGGTGGACCACCACAGGATCACCGCAGCCAGTGCCAGAACGAAAGTAGTGAGCGCGCGCAAGGCGCGGCGGCGGAACAGCCCGGCAATGACGGCAAGACCCAAGAGGGCAATGCCGCCCGCCAGCGCACCCCGGCCCAGAGCTTCAAACGGCAGACGGTACCACAGGGCCATAACCGCCCAAACTGTCGCAAGGGCCACCGCAAGGATGGCGGCGCCAGTGAAAACGCCCTTGATGAGTCTGAACATGCCCCCACGGTCCTTCAAAAAATTTTTGCGGACCATAAGGAAGGCAGCGGGGGAGTTGCAAGCAGGCAGTGCTGCCGCTTGCGGGGCGGGCGGAGCCATGCCACATCTTGGGAAAAGCACAGGAGAGCAAAGACATGCCAGCTGCATCTTACCTTGAGACCGCCCAGGGCCGCCGGATTGCCTATCACAAGAGCGAGGGGCAGGGGCCGTGCGTGGTGTTCCTGGGCGGGCTGAAGTCGGACATGGAAGGCACCAAAGCAGTGCATCTGGAGGCCTGGGCCAAGGCACGCGGCCAAGCGTTTTTGCGGTTCGACTATTCCGGCCATGGTGAGAGCTCAGGCACGTTCGAGGAAGGTTGCATCGGCGACTGGCACGAGGACACGCTGGAGGCGGTGGCGCATCTGACCGAGGGGGAGATCGTGCCGGTGGGGTCGTCGATGGGTGGTTGGCAGGCTCTCTTGCTGGCGCGCGAGATGCCAGAGCGGATCAAGGGCCTGGTGACTATCGCCGCAGCGCCGGACTTCACCGAGGACGGCTATTGGGAAAAATTCTCGGAGGCGCAAAAGGCGGAACTCGAGAGCCGCGGTTATGTGGAACTCCCGAGCGATTATATGGAGCCCTATCACATCTCGAAACGGATGATTGAGGACGGGCGCAAGCGGCTGCTGCTGCGCACGCCGCTGTTCCTGCCCTTCAAGGTGCGCTGCCTGCAGGGAACAGCAGATACGGCGGTGTCCACGGAGACCGCGCTGCGGCTGATGGATCATGCAACCTGCCCGGACATGCGGCTGAACCTGGTGAAAGATGCCGATCACCGCTTCTCGGATGAGGCCTGCCTGAAGATGATCGAAGACGCGGTTCTGGACGTTCTGGGCGGCGCCTGATGCGCAGGTTCGGGCGCGCCTTGGGGCGGGGGCTGCTGGCCCTGGCGGTGCCCGTTGCGGCGCTGTGGGCCTTTGGCCCCTATGAGGACGTGGACCTCACTGCCAGTTTTGATGCGCGCAAGTTTGGTGAAGGCGTTCAGGTCTACTTTGAAAGCGTCGAGAGCCGCTACGGCGACATTACGCCGGGTGCGGAAAAGCGCGTGGTATGGGCTGGGCAGGCAGAGACACGGACGCCGGTCTCGGTCCTCTACATCCATGGGTTTTCCGCGACCTCCGAGGAAATCCGCCCGGTGCCGGACCGGGTGGCTGAAGCCTTGGGCGCCAATCTGGTGTTTACCCGGCTGACCGGCCACGGGCGTTCCGGGGCTGCAATGCTGGAGGCCACGCCCAAGGCCTGGATGCAGGACACGGCAGAGGCGCTGGCGGCGGCGGCACAGGTGGGGAAGCAGGTCGTGGTTATCGCCAATTCCACGGGTGCAACCCTCGCCACGGTGGCGGCGTTGGATGCGGAGTTGTCGCAGAGCATTGATGCAATGGTACTGATGTCGCCGAACTACGGGTTGAACACGGTTTTTGCTCCTCTGCTGACCTGGCCCGCTTCACGCTTCTGGCTGCCGCCGCTGGCCGGGCGCGAGGTAGAGCTGCCGGTGCGCAGCGAAGCCTATGGGCGGTTCTGGACCACGCGGTACCCGTCGCAGGCCGTGCTTCCGATGGCGGCAATGCTGAAAACGGTCAGCAAACTGGACTTCAGTCAAACGGATGTTCCTGCATTGTTCTGGTATTCAGATGGCGATAAGGTGGTGCGGCCTGACATCACTGCGGAGGTTGCTGCGGCCTGGGGAGGCCCGGTAGCTGTGAACCTGGTGCCACCGGGGGCTGCGGACGATGTGCACGGCCATATTCTGGCTGGGGAAATCGTGTCGCCCAGCCAGACGCAGGCAACGGTGGACGGCATATTGAGTTGGTTGAAAACACAAGGATTTGAGTAATGGAACAAAGGGTGAGCCTGATTACGCTGGGCGTGCCGGACATGGAGAAGGCCGCCGCCTTTTACGAGGCTCTGGGTTGGAAACGGGCCGAAAGCCCGGATGGCGTCATTGCATTTGATCTGATTTCGCAGACACTGGGTCTCTATCCGCTGGTGGCGCTGGCGGAAGATATCGGCCTGCCGCCTGAGGCTCTGGGAACCGGTGCCATAACGCTGAGCCACAACACCCGCAGCAAGGAAGAGGTGGCACAGCTCCTGGCAGCGGCAGAGGACGCCGGTGCGGAGGTGCTGAAGCCTGCGCAGGATGTGTTCTGGGGCGGCCATCACGGGTATTTCCGCAGCCCGGACGGGCATGTCTGGGAAATCGCCTTTAACCCGTTCTCGCCGCTGGCGGAGGACGGCGCGTTCCGCTGGAACGGTTACTGAGCGTGGCAGGGCGGCGGCAGCTTTTCTGTAAATTGCCGCCGCCCCGAGGTTTTTCTTGATCTAAGGGTTTGCCGTCCACAGAGTTGACAAACGGGTGGGAGGCAAACCGCGAGGGCAGGACATGCCTTATGATCAGCAACCGTGCCGCGAACCCCTGGTTTTGCTGCCGGGTATGATGTGCGACGGCCGGATCTTTTACGCTCAGGTCAGGACATTTTCCGGCAGCATGCCGGTGATGGTGCTGCCGCTGGCAGGCGGGGACACTGTGGAGAAGATCGCGGCCCGGATGCTGGCCCATTTGCCGCCGCGCTTTGCCTTGGCAGGATTTTCGATGGGCGGCATTCTGGCGATGGAACTGGTGCGCCGGGCCCCGGAACGGATCAGTCGGCTGTGCATCATCGGGGCTAGCCCGCTGGCCGAGACACCGGATCAGGCTGCAGGCCGGGAGCCGCAGATCGTCGCGGCGCGCGCCGGACGTCTGGAGGATGTGCTGCGCGAGACATTGCCGGCGGAAGCGCTTGCCCCGGGCCCCTTGCGGCTGGAGGTGCACAAGCTGTTCTGCCGGATGGGGATGGAGCTGGGGCCGGAGATGTATGTGGCGCAGGCACGCGCATTGCAGCGGAGGCCGGACCAGCAGGCCGCAATGCGGCGGGTGCATGTACCTACGCTTGTTCTCGGCGGAGAGCATGACACGATCGTACCCCCGGCCAAGCTGGACCTACTGGCACAGCTGATCCCGGAGGCGCGGCTGGAAATCCTGCCGGATGCCGGACATTTTCCGGTGCTGGAGCAGCCGGACGCCGTGAACCGGGCATTGCTGCACTGGCTGGCAGAACCGGTTGCCGAACCCGCTGCGGAACCCGCCCTTTACGCTCAGGGATAAAGTTTCGCGCGCTCTGTTTTGCTGATCAGCTGCGGCTCCGCCACCGGTTTTCCGGTCTCCGCATCAAAGAACGGCGTCTCCTTCCACCGGCCGGACAGCCGCGCGGTGATCATCCGGCTGAGGATGCCCCAGGCCATGGCGCCTCCGCCCTTGGTGCGGGCTTGCTTGCCGGGGGCGGGGAGGAAGGCCCTGGCCCGGATCTTGCCCAGAGCGGATTTGTCCTGGAACAGATCAGAGCGCATGCCGGCAAAGGGCAGGCCGGGTTTGGCCAGCGTATTGGCAAAGGGCGTGCCGCAGCAGGAGGCAAACCAGCGCAACGGCCCGCGGGGGCCGAGGCGGAGCGCCTTCAGATGCTCTGCCCCTTGGGTGATGGTGATGGTATCAGGGGCGAGCTGAAAGAGGTCGACCGGGTCCGGGGCCGGGTCGGGCTGGTTGTGGTACAGCTCATTGGCGCGGCAGTCGGCGCAGTAGCAGACAACCCGGGTGCCGGTCTTGATGCCTTGCGCCGCGACTTCACCGCGCAAGGCCCCGCAATTGCAGGAAAACGCCAGCCCCTCCGCCATATATTCAGGCAGCCGTGTTCTTGTTGGCGGGTTTGTGAGCTGCCGGCTTCTTGCGGCTGTTGGCATTCATGAAGTCGATGACCAGCGGGCGGATATTGTTGCGCCAGCTGCGGCCGGCAAAGATGCCATAGTGGCCTGCGCCCGGTTCCACATGGCTGGCCTTCTTCTCTTCCGGCAGACCGGTACAGAGATCCAGCGCGGCGATGCATTGGCCGGGAGCGGAGATGTCGTCCTTGGCGCCTTCGACGGTTTTCACCGCCACATCGGTGATCTTGGAGAAATCAACCTTGTGGCCGTTCACCACGAATTCATTGCGGGCGATCTCACGGTTCTTGAAGATGCGTTCGACGGTGGACAGGTAGAATTCCGCCGTCATGTCCATCACGGCGAGATATTCGTCATAAAACCGGTTGTGGGCATCGTGGTCGGATGCTTCGCCGCGGGACACCCGCTGGATCTGGTCCATGAAGGCCTTGGAGTGGCGTTCACCGTTCATCGACATGAAGGAGGCAAGCTGCAAGAGGCCGGGATAGACCTTGCGGCCCACGCCGGGGTATTTGAAGCCGACGCGCTGGATCATGGTTTCCTCCAGCTGGCCCATGGTGACACGGCGGCCAAAGTCGGTGACTTCGGTCGGGGTGGCGTCCGGGTCCACCGGGCCGCCGATCAGCGTCAGCGAGGAGGGCTGCGCCTTGGGGTCCTGCTCTGCCAGATAGGCGGTGGCGGCCAGGGTCAACGGCACCGGCTGGCAGACCGCAACAACATGGATGTCCGGTCCCAGCTCGCGCATGAAATCAACGAGGTAGAGCGTGTAATCCTCAACATCGAATTTCCCTGCGGAAACAGGGATGTCGCGGGCGTTGTGCCAGTCCGTCACATAGACTTCACAGTTTCTGATCAGACTTTGCACGGTAGAGCGGAGGAGGGTGGCGTAATGGCCGGACATCGGGGCAACAAGCAGCACCTTGCGGGGCTGTTCCTCGCGTCCGCTGACCTTAAAATGGATGAGGTCGCCAAAGGGGCGCTCGACCACGTTGGCAATTTCAACCACATGGTCCTTGCCGTCTTCGCAGGTGAAGGAGGGAATACCCCAGTCGGGTTTCACCACCATGCGCTGGTAAGTACGTTCCGTCACTTCGCCCCAGGCGGCCATCCAGCTGAGGGCAGGGTTTGGCAAGGCGGAAAAGACCGGGTAAGATGCCATGGAGAGGGCCGTGGCGCCCAACCATTGGTTGGTGTTCCGGACGGTCTCCATCAGGTCGTAGGTCATCATGTATCGCATGCGCGTCTCCTTCGGGCTTTGCCCCTGCGTCATCGGACCATCAAATCCGGACTATCGGACCAATCGCCGCTTTGCCCTGAAAAATGCAGAAGAGTATTCTGCATAGCAGAAAGCCTATGAGGGATTCTTTTATATGACAACTAGTGACGAATTATCCGCAGCGGCCAATTCTGAGAGTATTGAAAAGCTTAAGGAAAACATGACCCGTGTGGAGGAGCTGAGCAAGCGTCTGGCCGATGTCATGTCCCGGAAGGTGCCGCATAACCCGGCTTTGGACGGTCCGAATCAAGAGCTTTATGCGCGTGCAGCAACTGCCTATTGGGCCGAAGCCATGCAGAACCCGGCCAAGATCCTTGAGCAGCAGGTCGAATACTGGAGCAAGTCTGTGCTGAATTTCGCAGAAGCGCAGAAAGCCCTGGCTGGAAAACCGGAGAGCACGGATGACGGCGGCCCGAAGGACCGCCGTTTTTCGAATCCGCTGTGGGAGAGCAGCCCGTACTTCAGTTTCGTGAAGCAGCAGTACATGACCAACGCAGATGCGATCCGCAAGGCGGTGCAGGATGCGGTGGACCTGGACCGCAAGGACAAGCAGCGGCTGACCTATTTCGCCGATCAGATCATCGAGATGATGGCGCCAACCAATTTCCTGCCCACCAACCCGGACGCGCTGGAAAAGGCGGTGGAAACCGAAGGCCAGTCGCTGATCGACGGGCTGGAGAACCTGGTCACCGATCTGGAAGCCAATAATGGCGAGCTTGTGGTGCGGCTGGCGGATGAGAGCGCCTTTGAGCTGGGCGGCAACATCGCCACCACGCCGGGCGACGTGGTCTACCGCAACCGGATGATGGAGCTGATCCAGTACAAGCCGGTGACCGAGACCGTGCATGAGACGCCGATCGTTTTGTTCCCGCCTTGGATCAACAAGTTCTATATCCTCGACCTCAAGGCGCAGAACAGCCTGATCAAATGGGTGACGGAGCAGGGCTACACCCTGTTTGTGGTCTCCTGGGTCAATGCCGACGCCAGTCATGCCGACGTGGGGATGGAGGATTACATTCAGGAGGGCTTCCTGACCGCAATCGAGACCGCCAAGGAGATCTGTAAGACCGATCAGGTCAATGCAGTGGGCTATTGCATTGCCGGCACCACGCTGAGCCTGACGCTGTCGCTCTTGAAGCAGCGCGGCGACAAGTCGGTGAAATCGGCCACCTTCTTTACCACGCTGACGGACTTCGGCGATCAGGGCGAGTTCACGCCGTTCCTGCAGAACGATTTCGTCGACGGGATCGAGGCGCAGGTGGAGGAAGAAGGGCTGCTGCGGTCCTGGGTGATTGCGCGCACCATGTCGTTCCTGCGTTCCAAGGACCTGATCTACGGCCCGGCTGTGAAAAGCTACATGATGGGCGAGACGCCGCCTGCATTCGATCTGCTTTACTGGAACGGCGACGGTGCCAATCTGCCGGGCCGGATGGCGGTGCAGTATCTGCGGGGCCTCTGCCAGAACAACGAGTTTGTTGGCGACGGGTTCGAGCTGATGGGCCACAAGCTGCATATCAAGGATGTGGATGTGCCGCTGATGGCGATCACCTGCGAGACTGACCATATCGCCCGCTGGAAAGACTGCTATGCCGGCGTGCAGCAGATGGGGTCACGCAGCAAGAGCTTCATCGTGTCGGAATCCGGCCATATCGCCGGCATCGTCAATCCGCCCAGCAAGAAGAAATACGGCCACTACACCAATGACGATCTGAAGGGGGATCAGGAGGCCTGGCTGGAAGGCGCGGATTACCACGAGGGCTCCTGGTGGCCGCGCTGGAACGATTGGCTCAAGAAGCGCGCAGGCAAGCAGGTTCCCGCCCGCGAGGTGGGGGATTCGGGCTTCCCTTCTTTGATGCCGGCCCCGGGATCCTATGTGAAGGTGAAAGCAAACCGTTGATTTTGCAGGTGCAGAAAATTTTTTTCTGCACTGCAGCAAAAATCTCTTGAAATGCTGCGATGCGGCACGCATATTCCCTTCATGCTAAGAGCGCAGGATGGTCCTGCTGCAGCTTTCTGAGGAATTAGAACTATGGCAAAGACCCAAGACTTCACCGCGATGATGAAAGACTTCATGGGCGCCTTCCCGGTCGACACCAAAGCGATGGAAGACGCATTCAAGAACACCGCAGCTCTGAACGAGAAGCTGTCCGCTGTTGCACTGGACGCCGCCGGCAAATCCGCCGAGATCTCCAACAAGTGGACCAAAGAAACCATCGCCAAGCTGAGCGACGTTTCCAAGGTTCAGGCTGACCCGGCAGACTATGCCAAGGCCGCAACCGATTTCGCGTCCGCTTCCGCTGAAGTGGCTGCCGAGAACATGGCTGCCTTTGCTGAAGTTGCAAAGAAAGTCCAGATGGACACCGTCGAACTGATGATGGCGGCCGGCAAAGACGCAACCGAAGAAGCAACCGCTGCCGTGAAAAAGGCCACCGAAGAGGTGACCTCTGCAGCGAAGAAAGCTTCGGCAGCTGCCAAGTAAGAACGACCACGATCCGGCCCTCGCTCTCCTCCCTGACGGAGCCGGATTGTGAAGAAGGGCAGGCCGCAAGGCCTGTCCTTTTGCGTTTCAGGGGAGGTCAGTCCGGCAGCCCGGCGCGGCGCAGCCCGTCGCAGTAATGCTCCAGGTCTTCTTCCTTGGCAAAGGGCAGCGTGCTGCGGATGCGGCTGACTGAGAACCCGGGCTCCAGCTGCAGGATGCGCCCGCATTCCTGGGCTGCGGCGGTACGGTCACCCAGCTGGCCGTAACAGGCTGCCAGATGGCGGCGCGGTGCCGGGAACCCCGGAAACAGGCCGACCGCCTTGTTCACCTCTGAGATGCCCGGCTGGTATTCCCGGCACATGTATAGCGCCAGCCCTTTGAACCAATGAAAATAGGTCGGATGGAACGGGTTGCGTGCTGTGGCTTCATCCAGCTCGGCAAGCGCCTTTTCCGGCATGCCCTGATAAACCAGGGACAAACCGCGGAAGGCCATGGCGTCGGTGTCATTCGGATTAAGCGCCAGCGCACGCTGGAAATGATCCTCTGCCAGTGAAAACTCGCCCTTGAACAGGTGCATGACCGCGAGGCGCCGCTGGGCAACGCTGTCCAGCGGGTCGATACGCGCTGCACGGCGCAGCAGCGGGAAGGCCCGGTCGAGGGTTTCCGCGGGTGACTTACCCCAGCCGCTCATCCATTCCACCAGATAGGTCAGAGCGAGCCCTGAACAGGCTGTGGCATTTCCGGGATCGGAGTCGCTGGCCTGCTGATACAGGCTGCGGCACTGCATCAGCGCATCGCGGGTATCCAGGATCAGCGCCTTGGCTCTGAGAACAAGCTCCCGCGCGGTCAGGGGAGTGCTTGCTGCGGCAATTGCAGCCGACCTCCGCTTTGCGGTGGCCTGCAGCTGTCCGGCAAGAGTTTGGGTGATCTGCCGGGCCAGCGCGTCCTGCTGGGTGATATCCGCACCAGCTGCCAAGTGGTATTGTTCGCTGAGCAGAGTGCTGCCGCTGATGCCATCCGCCAGCGAGACCGCAACCCGCAGTTTGCCAGGAAGCTGCCGCACGGTGCCCTCAGCCAGGTAGCGCACGCCCAGTTCAACAGCGGCAAGGGAGGTCTCCGAGGCACTGCTGGCATAACGCAGAGCCGTAGTGCGGGAGATCACCCGCAGTTCGCGGAACCTGGAAAGGCCGATTGTGATATCTTCGGTCAGCGAGTCCGCCAGGCTGCTGGCGCTGTCTGCGGCAGCGGGTTTGCCGGCAAACGGCAGCACCGCAACGGAGATTTCATAGGCCGGGCCTTCGGGATCCAGCTGCGGCATGGTGTTTTCGGCAATGCGGAAGATCCGCACCGGATCGGAGATATTGCGGATGACCTGCAGGCCAAGATCGTCGAAGGCAGCGTTGATCCGGCCGCGGACCTGTTCTTGCACAGTGCCCGAAACGCAGATTTCGCCAGGACCTGCAAGGCTTTCAAGCCGGGCTGCAATATTGACGCAGTTTCCGAACAGGTCGTCACCGGCAGAGATGACATTCCCGGTGTGGATCCCCATCCGCAAGGCCAGACGCGGATGCCCAAGGCTGGTGCCCTGGCTTGCGGTTTTCTTGGAGATCAACAAGGCAGCCTTCACGGCTTGCAAGGAGGAAGGGAACTCCAGCAGAAAGCCGTCCCCCAGTGTTTTGACAAGCTGGCCCGAATACTGAAGCGCTGCGGGCACGATGACCTTGTCGGCCAGTTTACGCACCGCGGAAACGGCCTCGGTTTCTCCGGTTTCCACCATCGCGGAAAAACCGGCCACGTCAGCGATCAGTATGGCAGCTTGTCTCTGTCTGTCCCCTTGGTCAGCCATATTCCCCGCCACCACAGACTCAAAGACCTGACCTTTATTATATCATATTGAGAGTTTTTTGCGGGAATTTAGATGCAAATAATATGATATTTCTTCAATGGGTTCTGGCCTGTCTTCAAAACTGCGCAGTGTGGAAGCTGGAAAACCGGGGCTGCCAGCCGGTCAGGCGGCGCAGCTTTTCGGATCCCATCTGCTGGTCCAGCGTGGGGCCTTCCGCCCAGCTGCCGTATTTGCACAGCACATGTTTCAGGCTGCGTACCACATAACCGCCATCATGGCCGCGGCGGCGGGCGATTTCACGGGTGATCTCGGCAACCGGAACGCCATCCTGGGCACTGGCGTTGAAGTGACCGCTGAGGTCTGGGTTTTCCAGCAGCAGCCGGTAGGCGCGGGCCAGATCTTCACGCTGGATCAGCGGCCAGCGGGTGGAGATGCTGCCCCAGATCTCGAACGGCTTGGCTTCGCTGGCAGCCGCCAGGTAGCGTGAGAAGGCGCCGCCGTCCTCGTGATAGACCAGCGCTGGGTGGATCACCGCGGCTGAGATGTCCGGGGAGGCCAGTACCAGGCGGGCGTTCTTTTGCATCCAGGCAAAGGGTTTAATCGGGCGCATTGGGCTGGTCTCATCCGCGATCTGACTGCCGGTCGCGCCATAAAGCCAGCAGCCGCCTGTGTAGATCATCCGCAGCGGCTCCGGCCGCAGGGCGGCTTGCTGCAGGATTGCGGTGACAGCTGCAGTGTCTGCCTCAGCCATGTCATCCTCGAAGGTTGCGGCAAGCTGGATCAGGCCGTCGGTGCGGGCCGCCTCGCGGGCCCAGGCGCCAGGGGTGCGCAGGTCGCCGCGCAGGGGGCGGGCGCCCATCCTTTCCAGTTTGCGGTCCGACAGCTCCGACCGGCTGAGACCGGTCACATCATGACCGTGGCGGATCAGTTCTTGGGTAACGGCGGTGCCTATGGATCCGGTGCCGCCGAGGATCAGGACTTTCATTACTGTATGCTCTCCCGCTTCGGATTCTGGTGCGGGATCACTCATAAAAGCTCAAGCCAGGTTCAGGTCAAGCGCTTTGAATGCAGCTGCAGCAGGGCTGTACAGAACAATTGTTGCGGAAAACACGCCAAGGCTTCCCTTTTGTTCTGCGCTGGCATAGGCTTCGCTGCAATGCGTCATGACCGGGGAGGGATCACATGGCAGAACAGGACAAACCCTTGCTGATCAAACGGTATGCGAGCCGGCGGCTCTATAACACCGAGACCAGCGATTACGTCACGCTGGAGGATATCGCGGGGTTCATCCGGGAAGGCCGAGAAGTGCAGATTGTCGATCTGAAGACTGGCGATGACCTGACTCGCCAGTATCTCCTGCAGATCATCGCCGAGCATGAAAGCCGCGGCGAGAATGTTCTGCCGGTCAATGTGCTCAACGACCTGGTGCGCAGCTACATGGTGCCGGGCGGCGGGGTGATGCCGCAGTTCCTGCAGACCTCCTTTGACATGCTGCGAGAAAGCCAGTCGAAAATGGTGGAGAACATGACCGCTATGAACCCGATGTCCAAGATGCCCGGGTTCGAGGCGATGAAGGCGCAGCAGGAGGCGTTCCTGAAGGCAATGACCGGCGGTTTCGGTGCCGCGGGCTGGACCGGCGGTGCTGAGGAAGAGAAGTCCGACAGCAGCGGCGAAGATCTGGACGACATCAAGAAACAGCTGGCAGCGCTGCAGGATAAACTGTCGAAGATGAAATGAGGCGCATCGCCCAGCGCTGAAAGCACAGCCTAAAGGTAAGCCCCCTGTCCGGTTCGGCGGGGGCTTTTTCAACGGGCAGGTACATGCGAGTGCGGATCAGGAGCCGGCGTCGACCTTCAGCACGTTGTGCAGCCGGTGATAGGGAGCGTTCTGGACGATCTTGTCCAGGTCCTTTGCCTCCGCAGCGGGGCGCGCGCGCATGAAAAGATAGGCGCTGGCGCCAAAAGACAGGGCGCAGGCGCCGACGATCGTGCTGACGATGACAGTCTCAAGTCCCATGGCTTCAAACATGCATTTCTCCGTTTGCACAGCCAATATAGGGCAGGAAAGCTGAAAATTCCATATCACTTCCCCTCCTTCTTCAGTTTGCCTGCTTCCAGCACGTGGCGGGCAAGGGTCTCGGCGCTTTCCCGCTCCTGCGCTCGGCGGCGCATTTTCACCCTTCCGCCGATGCGGGAGGCGGTGGCAAAAACAAATCCTGAAAAAGACAGCAGGGTGAGGCCAAAGGCCAGCCCGCCGGTCACCGTGTCTGCAATCGTGGCGCCAAAGCTAGCCAGCAGCGCGCCGGCGGCCAGACGCTGCGCCCATTGGCCGATAACCTGATCCGCGTCGCGGGCCTGGGCTTCCGCCTCTGCCGCCTCGGTGGCAAAGGCGGTCAGCAGGTCGGCCACGGCCAGGCCGCAGTCCGGGTCGTTGGACGCACGGAGCGCGGCGAGCAGCGCCGCCCGTTCCGCGCGGTCCGATACAACCGCGCCAATGATCTGGCGCAGCTCATCACCGGGGACTGCATCGCCCATGCTCAGGGAGTTTGCCATCGCCACCAGCGCGGTGGCCGGGCGCCGTTTGAATTTCAATGGGCCTTTCATGAGCGGCACCGTGGACGGCACAAGCCTGGATTGCAATCGCGAAAAGCCCCGGCGCGGAGGCCGGGGCTGGTATTCGCTAAAGCACTGATTTTCTCAGGCGGCAGCCTTGCCCATGGTCTCTTCTGCGGCGGCCAGCAGGATGCCGGCAATCACGTCCAGCTCCGCCCGGGTCAGCCGCACCGGCAGGCGCACGTCGCAGGCCTTCATCAGCATGTCACGGGTCTGGGGCAGCTCAGGGACATTGCCCAGGAACTGCCAGTTCCAGAAGGCGCGGGCGTTGTCGGTGGACAGGCCGAAGACCTGGACCTTGACGCCCTTGGCCTCTGCTGCGGCGGCAAAGGCGCGGGTCTGTGCCTCGCTGAGATCCACCAGGTTGAACTGGATTGAATCCGGCGCCCGGCGCTCCGGCCCCAGCGGTGCGGGCACGTCAAAGAAGGGGGAGGCGTTCAGCCGCTCCGCCACGTAATCGTGGTTGGCGAGGCCGTCGCGCACCCGGCGGGCCAGTTCCGGCAGCTGCGGGCGGATCACTGCGGCAGAGAGGTTGCTCATCCGCAGGTTATAGAGCGGCAGCTGGTTTTGCCACTTGGCAAAGGCCTGTTCCAGGTCCGGGGTGTTTTCGCCGTGCGGGCCTTTGTGCTTTTTCCAGTTGTGCTCATAAGCACCGGACATGATCACGGCGCGGGCAACCAGGTCGGCGTCGTCGGTGATCAGGATGCCGCCTTCGCCGGCGTTGACCATCTTGTAGGACTGGAAGGAGAAGCAGCCCACCTTGCCGATGGTGCCTATGTTCCGGCCGTTCCAAGTGGTGCCCAGCGAATGGGCGGCGTCCTCGACAACTGGAATGCCGCGGGCGTCGCACAGCGCCATGATCGCGTCCATGTCAGAAGTATGGCCGCGCATGTGGCTGATGATCACCGCCTGCACGCTGTCCAGCTTGGCTTCGAAATCAGCCATGTCGATGCGGTAGTTGTCAGCCACCTCGCACAGCACCGGCACGCAGTCGGCGTGCACGACGGATGAGGGCACGGCGGCAAAGGTGAAGGCCGGGATCAGCACCCGGGCGTCGCGGGGCAGGCCAAGCGCCTTCAAAGACAGGAACAGAGCCGCCGAACAGGAAGACACCGCCAGCGCATATTTGCAGCCCAGAAGCTCCGCATATTCCTGTTCCAGCAGCGTGACCGGCGCATCCTGGGGCGCGGTGTAGCGGAACAGGTCGCCTGATTGCATCAGGGCATCGATGGCGTCGCGGGCGGCTGCGGGAATGGGTTCAGCGTCATGAACGTTGGGCGGCAGAGCCATATTTCAAAATCCTGAATTGTTTCTTTGGGAAATGTAAAACTAACTTTCCGGGAAGCCAAGGCCGGACGCAGCGGAATCTGCTGCGCCCGGCAAAATTTCACAGAATTGTTGCGGAGTTGCGCGGAATCCGGCTCAGGCCGCTGTTCAGACGCCCAGCCGGTCGCGCATGGCAAACCAGGTCATCGCCAGCACCAGCAGCGGCGAGCGCATCCGCGGCCCGCCGGGGAAGCGCGGGGCAGGGACGCGGGCCAGGGTATCAAACCCTTCGGCCTGTCCCTGAATCGCCTGTGCCATCAACTGGCCCGCATGGGTGGCGGTGCCGACACCGTGGCCGGAGTAGCCGGAGGCTGTCAGCACATTGGGCGCCAGCCTTGCCAGATAAGGCATCCGTTTCATGGTGATGCCCAGGGTGCCCCCCCAGGCATAGTCGATCTGCACATCCTTCAGATGCGGGAAGATCTCCGCCATCGGCTTGCGGACGGTGGCGGAGATGTCTGCCGGGAACCGGTAGCCATAGCTTTCGCCGCCGCCGAACAGCAGCCGCTTGTCATGGCTGAGGCGGAAGTAGTTCACCACGAACTTGGTGTCAGCGACCGCCACGTCGCGGGCCAGAACACGGGCGGCGTCATCGCCCAGCGGCTCGGTCGCCACCACGAAGTTGTTGATCGGCATAACCCGCGCAGCGACCTGGCCGTTCAGCCCGCCGAGATAACCGTTGCAGGCCAGGATCAGGTGATCTGCTGTCACAGTGCCGCCCGCGGTGCGAATGCGCAGCTGGCTGCCTTCCTGAATGTCCAGAACTTCGCTGCCTTCGTGGATGACAGCTCCTGCAGTTGCGGCTGCGCGGGCAAGACCCAGAACGTAGGCCAGCGGGTGCAGATGGCCCGCACCCATATCGAGAGAGCCGCCAACGTAGGCGGGTGACGGGCAGAGCGCCTGCATCGCGTCGCGGTCCAGCAGTTCGATCTGATCATACCCGTAGCGGTTTTGCAGATGTTCCGCGTAGGCGTGCTCATGCGCCGTTTCGCCCTTGGAGAAACAGGCGTGCGCGACGCCGGGCTTCAGGTGGCAGTCGATGCCGTGGCGGGCCACCAGATCCTTCACCAGATCCTTGGCACCTTCGGCCAGATCCCAGAGCTTACGGGCATCATCCAAACCGACCAGCTTTTCCAGCCCGTCCTGCTCCATCCGCTGGCCGCTGCCGAGCTGGCCGCCGTTGCGGCCCGAAGCGCCAAAGCCCACCCGCTGCGCTTCCAGCAGAACAACGGACAGGCCGGCCTCTGCCAGATGCAGTGCAGCAGACAGGCCCGTGTAGCCGCCGCCGACGATGCACACTTCCGCCCTTACATCGTTTTTCAGCTCCGGAAAACGCTCCAGCAGCGCGGCGGTCGCCGCATACCAGCTGTTTGGATACTCGCCTTTGCGGTCATTGGAATAGAGCAGGTTCATCGCCATCCCGCACCTCACCTGTTGGCGGGATTTCCCGGAAGGGATCCCGCTGTTCTTCTTTGCCCAAATACTCAATTGCACAGGCGCTGCACCGGGGCGCAGCGCCTGCGGCTTCAGACGTTCATCAGCAGATGCTCGCGCTCCCAGGGGGAGATGACCTGCAGGAACTCCTCATACTCCGCGCGCTTCACGATGGAGTAGACGCGGGCAAAGTCTGGGCCCAGCACTTCGTGCAGCTCCGTGGCCTCGTCGAACAGGTCAAGCGCCTGACCCATCACCTGAGGGATATCGCCTTCGCCCTCATAGGCGTCGCCCTTGAACTGCTTGCGCGGGCGTTCCTCGTTGACCAGGCCGAGATAGCCGCAGGCCAGCGACAGGGCGATGCCCAGGTAGGGGTTGCAATCCATGCCGGCGATGCGGTTTTCCACCCGCCGCGCTTCCGGCCCCGACAGCGGCACGCGGATGCCGGTGGTGCGGTTGTCGCGCGCCCATTCCAGATTGATCGGCGCGGCGTGATCCTTCACGTAGCGGCGGTAGGAATTCACATAGGGCGCCATCACGGCAATGCCTGCAGGCAGATGGTTTTGCAGCCCGGCGATGAAGTTGTAGAACGCGTCCGTCTCGCCGCCCTGCGGGCCGGAGAAGATGTTCTGGCCGGTCTCCACATCCAGGATCGAATGGTGGATATGCATGGCAGAACCGGGCTCATTCTCGATCGGCTTGGCCATGAAGGTGGCAAAGCAGTCGTGGCGCAGCGCAGCCTCGCGGATCAGCCGTTTGAAGTAGAACACCTCGTCCGCCAGCTTCACCGGGTCGCCGTGGCGCAGGTTGATTTCCAGTTGGCCGGCGCCGCCCTCCTGGGTGATACCGTCGATCTCAAAGCCCTGATGCTCGGCGAAGTCATAGATGTCGTCGATCACCGGGCCAAACTCGTCCACTGCAGTCATCGAATAGGCCTGACGCGCCGCAGCCGGGCGGCCGGAGCGGCCCATCATCGGCTCAATCTCCTTGGCCGGGTCGATGTTGCGGGCGACCAGGAAAAATTCCATCTCAGGTGCCACAACCGGCTTCCAGCCCTTATCGCGGTACAGCTGCACCACGCGCTTCAGCACGTTGCGCGGGCTGTAGGGGATCGGCTGGTCATGCCGGTCGAAGGCGTCGTGGATCACCTGCAGGGTCCAGTCGCCGGTCCAGGGCGCAGCGGTGGCCGTGGACATATCCGGCCTCAGGGTCATGTCCTTTTCGATCCAGCCGTCCTCGTCCGCGGCATCCGCCCAGTCCCCGGTGATGGTCTGGTAAAAGATGCTGTCGGGCAGATGGAAATAGTCGGTCTTTGCGAACTTCGATGCCGGTACCGCCTTGCCACGGGCGATACCGGGAAGGTCCGAGATAACGCATTCGACTTCGTCGAGACGACGCCCCTCCAGATAGGCTTTTGCTGCTTCGGGAAGGGTGTCGAGCCAGGCTGACATTAGGTCCTCTCTTTCCTGTAAAAATCTGCGAGGAGGGTTGCGATATCTTGGTTGTCTACGGGGGTGTCCAGCTCGGCGGCTGCACGATCCAGAAGGTCGTCAGGCACCACGCCGCGGCCGCGTTTATCAATCAGGCCGCCCACGAAGGCGTTGGGGAATTCGGGGTGGGGCTGCCAGGAGATGATGTGGTCGCCATAGGCAAGGATGCCATTACGGCAGAACTCATTGCCGCCCAGCACCCGCGCGTCTTCGGGCCGCTTCACCACCTGGTCCTGATGCCAGGCGTTCAGGGTCAGGTCCTTGCCGTCCACCTGATAGGTGACCGGGCCGACGGCCCAGCCGCCCTCGAACTTCTCGACCTTGCCGCCAAGCGCCTGGGCGATGATCTGATGGCCGAAGCAGATGCCCGCCAGCGGCTGTTTGCGTGCATGGATGGCGCGGATCAGATCCTCCAGCGGAGGGATCCAGGCGTGGTCTTCATAGGCGCCGTGCTTGGAGCCGGTGATCAGCCAGGCGTCGGCGTCCTGAGGGCTGTCCGGCAGAATGCCGTCCACCACCGCCCAAGTCTGAAACTCAAATCCGTTGCCGTCCAGCATATCGCGGAACATGGCGTCGTAATCGCCGAAGTCTCCGAACAGGTCTTCGGGGGAGTGGCCGGTTTGCAGGATGCCGATTTTCATGAGTCACCAAATTTGATCAAATTGAGCCTAGCCGAGGATGCCGGGGCGGGCAAGGGGCTTCCCGGGCGCCGCAGGCAAAGCGGGTTTATACCGCCTCCAGCCAAGACAGCCAATGGCTCTCCATGGGGCGTTCCGCAAAGCCAATGAGCTCCTGCCGCTTGGTCATCACAAGATTGCGGATGGCGAGGTCCGGAAGGATGCGTGCAATCAGCGGGTCGGTGTCAAACCAGTTGATCGCGGTCTCCCAGTCGGCGGCCAGCTGCGGCAGGCCCTCGATCTCATAAATGTTGCCCTCGGAAGGCGCTGGAGGCTGCATCTTGTCCTCGATCCCGGCCAATGCTGCACCCAGCACAGTAGCCAGCATTAGGTAGGGGTTGATGTCGCCGCCTGCGACCCGGTGTTCGATCCGGCGTGCCTTGGGGCTGCCGCCGGGAATACGGATGGCGGCGGTGCGGTTTTCATAGGCCCAAGCGGCGCTGACCGGGGCGTGGGCGCCGGGCACCAACCGGTCATAGGAGTTGCCGTGCGGGGCAAAGATCAGTGAGCTGGCGGGCATCGCTGCCAGACAGCCGGCCACCGCGTGCATCAGCAGATCAGACCCTTTGTCGCTGCCGTCGTCAAAGATGTTGTTGCCGTCCTGATCCTCGACCGAGAAATGCACATGCATGCCGTTTCCGGCTTCCTCGGCATAGGGTTTGGCCATGAAGGTCGCGGCAAATCCGTGTTTGCGCGCAAGCCCTTTGACCAAAGCCTTGAATAGCCACGCATCATCGGCGGCGCGCATGGCCTCCTGGTGGAGGAGGTTGATTTCGAACTGCCCGAGGCCGGCCTCGGAAATGGCGTCCTGGGCGGGAATGCCCATCGCCTCTGCGCCGTCGTAGAGATCGGAGAAGAACTCGTCAAAGGCGTCCAGTTCGGCAATCGACAGCACCGATTGCTGATCCAGCTCGCGGCCCGTCAGCGGGTCAATCGGCGGGGCCGGGCGGGCACCGCTGTCATCCAGAAGGCTGAACTCCATCTCGGTCGCGGCGACAACGGTCCAGCCGCGTGCGCTGTAGCGCGACAGCACGTCTGCCAGTACATGGCGGGGGTCGCCCAGGAAAGGGGAGCCATCCTCCCAGTACATCGCCATGGGCACCAGCGCCGAGGCACTCTTGAGCCAGGGCATCGGCACCGGACCGCGGTTGGTGGGCAGCATCACGCCATCAGCGTCGCCGGTTTCAAAAACCAGCGGGCTGTCTTCGACGTCGCGGCCCCACAGGTCGACGTTGAGGGCGGAAACCGGCATCCGGGCACCGCCGCTTTCCAGCTTTCCGGCCTGGCTTGCGGGCAGCCGCTTGCCACGCATCTGGCCGTTCATATCACAGGCGGCAATGCGGATTGTCTTCAGTCCGGGCAGGTCCATTTGGGGCTCCATGAATGCGTTGCGCCAACCCTAGCCTATGGAAATCCATTCGCCAAGATAATTTGATCAAAAGTTCGATGTGATGGCCGTGCAGCTGGTGGATTGTCGGTGCGAATGGGCGCATCTGGCCATGCAGAGAAGCTGTCTGGGCCTCCGTTAAAAGCAAAAATGGCTCCCGAGGGAGCCATTTTGTTGTTAGCGGATCAGGCTGATCCTCAGTCTGGGCTTGGCCCGCCGCTCCTGCGGCAGATGCTTGTTCAGCCGCCGGTTCACAAAGCCGAACAGGCTGATAATCACCAGCGTCAGCAGGATGAAGTAGAAGGCCAGGATCGGGTAGGGGACAAACGGGTTGAAGGTCTTGTCCGCGAAATAGCTGGCGTAATAGAGTGCATCGCCCTGCTGCCGCCAGGCCGGGAAGCCGGAGAAGAACACCAGTGTGGTGGCATGGAACAGGAAGATCGCCTCGTTGGTGTAGGCAGGCCAGGCCAGCCGCAGCATGGTCGGGAATGTGATGCGGCGGAAGCGGTTCCAGCCGGTCATGCCATAGGCATCGGCGGCCTCGATGTCGCCCTTTGGTATCGACAGCAGTGCGCCATAGAAGATCTCGCCCGAGTAGGCTGCGGTATTGCAGAACAGTACAACCAGCGCCCCGAGCCAGGCCGATGTGAACGGATCAAAGAAGCTGGACACGCTTTTGAGGCTCAGGAAACAGGCGTAGGCAAAGAAGAACTGGATGAACAGCGGGCTGCCGCGGAACACGAAGATGAACCACTCTGCGGGCTTGCGGAACAGCGGGTTGGGGCTGGACTTACCGACCGCCAGGGCGACTGCCAGGAAAAAGCCGGTCATCAGCGCCAGTGCGCCGAAGTAGACGTTCCAGATCAGGCCGGAACCGATCAGGGTGAAATGCTCGCACAGGGTGTATTCGCCGCGCGGCAGCAGCCGTTCGCCAAAGCCCAGGGAACGGAAGGCATAGGCCTGGATGGTTTCAACGCAACTCATGCCGCTGCCTTTCTTTGTGCTTCACCCGCTGCGGTGGCCTGGCCCTTGGTCAGGCGGGTCATGATGCGGTCCAGAACCACTTCGGAGACTTTGGTGAAGCAGAGGTAGAACACCAGCAGCGCGAAGAAGTATTCAACATGCCAGTTCGGGTGCGGGTAGTCGGTGAAGCGCGCGGTCTTGGTGCCGCCGAGTTCCTTGGCCCAATAGACGATGTCTTCAACGCCCAGCAGGAACAGCAGCGGCGTGGACTTGATCAGCACCATCCACAGGTTCGACAGGCCGGGCAGTGCATAGACCCACATCTGCGGCACCAGGATGCGCCAGAATGCCTGGCGGTGGGTCATGCCATAGGCCTCAGCCGTTTCAATCTGGGCGCGCGGCACGGCGCGCATCGCCCCGTAAAGGACGTTGGCCGCAAAGGCGCCAAAGACGATGGAGAAGGTCAGGACGGCCAGAAAAAAGCCATAGGTTTCATGCACCCACTGCGGCGAGGTCGAGAGCGGCAGCTTGGCTGCGTCGCAGACCACAAAGTCGATGCCCTGGCGGATCGGCTGGTCCCAGTCCGGGCATTTCACCTTGTGGCGCATCCACTCAAACGCCTGGTCAAGCGCGATGACGAAGAACAGGAAGAAGGCAATGTCCGGCACGCCGCGTACAATGCTGGTGTAGCCTTTGCCGAACCAGCGCAGAGGCAGGAATTTCGAGCGGGCGGCACTGGCAGCGCCGAAACCGAACAGCAGGGCTGTCGGGGCGGTGATCGCCAGCAGTGTCAGCACCACAAAGACCGAGATGTAGAGGTTCACATGCTTGCCGGTGGTCAGATAGCAGCTGAGCCAGCTCAGCCCCTCAAGCGTGGATGGGTCCGTGCAATAGGAAAACATATGTACCCTGTCTTTCTGTGCTCACGCCCGGCACGCTTGGTGCCGGAAGCGAATGAATGAGGCCCGCGTGCCGCGGCTCGCGGGCCTGCAAGATCCTGAAACAGGATCAGATTACCACTGTGAGGACACTTCCCACTTGGCGATCAGTTCGTTCAGCGAGCCGTCGTCTTTCATCGACTGGATTGCCGCGTCGAACTTGCCGCGCAGGTCTGCATCCGACTCGCGGAAGCCCATGCCAACGCCGCCGCCCAGGGATTCGGATTTCTCCAGCATCACCAGGTCGTCGCCGACCACAGTGTCCAGGAAGCTCTTGTCGGCCAGAACCGCGTCAGCTTCACCGTTGCGCACGGCTGCGACGGTTTCTTCCGGGGTGGCGAATTCGACCAGGGTCCAGCCCTGCTCGGCGATGAAGGCCGCCTGGATGGTGGTGGCCTGGGCCGCGATCACGCCGCCTGCCAGATCGACGTCAGCCGACTGCGCCACATATGCGGACGGATCCGGCGGCGTGTAGGGCTGGGTGAAGTCGATGACTTCGTCGCGCTCGTCGGTGATCGACATGCCGGCGATGATGGTGTCGTAGTTGCCGGAAACCAGGTTCGGAATGATCGAATCCCAGTCGTTCTTGACCCACTCGCAGGTCAGTTCTGCGCGCTTGCACAGCTCATCGCCCAGTTCGCGCTCGAAGCCGTCGATCTCGCCGGCGTCGTTGACGAAGTTCCACGGCGCATAGGCGCCTTCGGTGCCCAGGCGCACGGTGTCCGCCAGGCCCATGCCCGCGGTCAGCGCCAGGGCGGCGGTGCCAAGGATCAGTGATTTCATCGAGTTACTCCCATTTTTGGTTGGTTATTGGTTTCGTTTTTATTGCTCATGGCGGGTCGATGACAAGAACGCCCGCAACCGTTCGGAGCGGGTGCCGCCAAAGACTTCGTCCGGTGAACCTTCTTCCTCAATAAGGCCCTGGTGCAGGAACACCACATGGCTGGACACATCGGCCGCCATTTTCATGTCGTGGGTCACGATCAGCATAGTGCGGCCTTCAGCGGCAAGATCCTTGATCACCTTGACCACTTCCTGCTCCAGCTCAGGATCCAGTGCCGACGTGGGTTCGTCGAATAGCAGCGCCTCCGGCTCCATGCACAGGCCCCGGGCAATCGCCGCGCGCTGCTGCTGGCCACCGGACAGCTGCGCCGGGTAGACGTCGCATTTGTCGCCGATGCCGACCTTTGCCAGATAGTGGCGGGCCTTCTCCTCAACCTCTGCCTTGTCGCGGCCCAGCACGGTGACCGGGGCCTCCATCACATTCTGAAGGATGGTCATATGGGCCCACAGGTTGAACTGCTGGAACACCATCGACAGGTTGGTGCGGATGCGCAGCACCTGCTTGGCATCAGCCGGGCGGCGCGCCAGCCCCTGGCCGGTCCAGGTGATCGGTTCGCCCTTGAACAGGATTTCACCCTGCTGGCTGTCCTCCAGCAGGTTGCAGCAGCGCAGCAAAGTGGATTTGCCAGACCCCGAAGACCCGATCAGCGACACCACGTCGCCTTTCTTGGCGGTGATGTCGACGCCTTTGATCACTTCCAGCTCGCCATAGGATTTATGCAGGCCGCGGATTTGCAGAACGGGCGTTGTATCGGTCAAGGTGTCGTTGTCCCTGTGAGTGGAAATTCGTTCTTATTGGACCGAAAAAAAGACCGAATGCAACGTTCAAACCGCACAAGCTGCTGTCTGAGTTGTCAAAACGGCGGATTTGGCGGCCCATTTCGGAGGCGGCGGCTACGTCAGCTCCGCTGCACGGATGCGCTGTTCGGTCAGCACCGGGCCGGGCGGGGTCGGCACCGCGAGATAGTCGCTGGGGGTGAACCGCACCAGCCCCTTCAGATGCAAGCATGCCTTGGTGTCTGCATCCAATTCGCTGATGGCCGTTTCAATGGCGGTGAACAGCTCATCCGCATCCCGGCCCAGGGCTGTGATATAGGGCAGGGTGGGCGTCGGCACTGTGCGCTCAATCTCGGCCAGGCCGGCGGCAAAGGTGTCGTGTTCCCGGATCAACTCCCAGGTCAGCGCATCTAGGGAGGCAAAATCGGCGCGGCCTTCCGCGACCGCTTCGGCAGACAGCCGGTGGCCGCCGGTTTCCACCAGCGCGCCGGGCAGGATACTGCGGTCGTGCAGGTGCACCATCGCCGCGGCCCAGCCCGATTGCGACAGGGATTCGTTATAGGCAAAGCGGCGTCCAGCTAAGGCGGACAGCGGCTGGCCTGCGTCTTCTTTGCGGGCAATAAACACGCTGTTGTAATAGCCGGGTTCGCAGCCGGGAAGGCCGTAGTCGGGAGTGCCCACCAGCTCCACCTCTCCGTAAAGCCGGGTGCGGTAGGGGCAACCGCAGGTTTGCGAGAGCAGCAGATCCGGGGATTTCCAAACCTGCCAGAAATCCGCACCGCGGGTCAGCGTTTCTGGCCCGCCGCTGAGGTGTTTGCGTATCTCCGTCCAGAACCTGTCGTTTGCCGCTGCGGTTTCCGGGCGGTCGTACATGCCTAGATGTGCAATCATTTCGCAGCCTCTGCCCGTTTGCGCGCCATGGCGCTGTCCACATCGGAAACCCCCAAGAGGCTGGAGGACAGCCGCAGCAGTGCGTCCTCATTGGCGTCCCGGTGCCCGTCGGCCAGCGCAACTTGCCACAGCGCCTCGACCACGCCGGTGCGGTCTTCATAGGCCACCGCGTCCTTGATGGCGCGGGTGAAGCGGACGGTATCAGGTGCCTCAGCCTCCATGGCCTCCGCCTGTTCGCGCAGGATCAGCGTGCCGCCGGTGTCCAGCCCGTAGCGGGCAGTCAGGATCCGGTCGATGCGGTCCTTCTCCACTTCGGAATAATTGTGGTCGGAGCGGGCTATTCGCACCAGCAGCGCCGTCAGCGCCAGTTTTGCGCCTTCGTCATCCAGCTGCGCAGGGGCGGGCTCCAGCAGCCGGTTCAGCAGTTCCTTGAACATCAGCTCTCCCCCGCTGTGCCGCTGAATTTCTCAACCGCTCGGGCGCGGGCCTTTTCACTGTCGGCATAGGACAGGCCCATAGCCTTGCGCGCGTCCTCAATAATGGTGATTTCGCCCTCGTGCTCGTTGCCGTCTGCCAGCACCACCTCCCACAGGGCATCCAGCGCCGCCAGGCGTTCCTCCAGCCCGGTGGTCTCGCGGATCAGTCGGCCGAAAGTGTCTGTTTCGGGCGCTGCTGCGTGCAGTTTTTCGCAAGTGGCGCGCACCTTGGCGGCCTCAATCGCGTTGTGCTGGTAAAGCCGCGCCAGGATCCGGTCGATCAGGCTGATCTCCTCCAGCTTGTAGTCACGGTCTGATTGCGCCACCCGCACCAAAAGCGCCCCCAGCGCCAGTTCGGCATCCGGGTCGGGAAGGGCGGGCGGCTCAGACGGGCGGAACGCTTGAAAGAATTTCTTGAGCAAGGGCATCGGCAGACCTCTGGCAGAGCAGCAGGGCAGACGGCTTCAGCCGCCGTACCCTTCGATGATGTGCATATCACCCGTCGAGACCAGATCGCGAAAGGCCTTGGCGTTCTGATAAGCCACGGAATCATAGCAGGCTTTAGCGGTTTCGAAATCCTTGAATTCAAGGACAACGGTGCGGGCCTTGAACGCGCCTTCACGCACTTCCCGCTCGCCGCCGCGGATCAGGAACTTGGCTTCGTACTCCTCCAGCACCGGCCGCGCTGCCTTGATATAGGCTTGATAGCGCTCCATGTCGTTCACATCCACATGGGCCACCCAGTATCCCTTGGGGGTGGTTTCATTGGGCATGGCTGCAGCCTCCCTTGTTCTTATGGTTGACGGCAGGCTGATACAAAACCGCCGCAAAGACAATGGGGCGGTTACCAGGAATTTCCCCGTACTGATGAAAATCAGAATGGTTTCAACACGCTGCAGCGAACAGCAAAACGCCCGCCGAAGGGGCGGGCGTTTCGAAGGTGTTTTTCAGCGGGATCAGCCGATCTCGGCAAGACGTGCCAGCGCTTCCTTGACCTTGGCTTCCTCTTCCTCGCGTGCCGCCAGGTTCTCGCGGGCTTCCGCCACAACCTCTTCCGGCGCGGAGGCCGCGAATTTCGGGTTGTTCAGCCGCCCGCGCAGGCCGCCCAGTTCCTTGGCCAGCTTGCCCAGTGTCTTCTCCAGACGCGCCTTTTCCGCATCCACGTCGATCACGTCCGCCAGTGGCAGACCGAAGGACGCGCCGGGCGCCGCCACGCTGGCGCAGCCTTTGGGGAAGCTCTCCACCTGCTCCAGCGAGGTGATGCGGGCCAGCTTCTGGATCATCGCCTCGTTCTTTTCCCAGGCCGTGCGGGCCTGATCGGAGAACTCGGTGACGACCATCGGGATTTTGGCTCCCGCAGGCACATGCATCTGCGCGCGGGTTGAGCGGATATTTTCGATGGCGGTGATCACCCAGTTCATCTCGGCGTCGGCCTCGGCGTTGACCAGCTCGGTGCCGTAAGTGGGCCACTCGGCATGCACCAGCATCTTCTCACGCTTAGCTGTATTGCCCCAAAGTTCCTCGGTGATGAAGGGCATGATCGGGTGCAGCAGGATCATGCACTGATCCAGCACCCAGCCCAGCGTCTGGCGGGTCTCGGCGATCACCGCCTCATCCTCGGAGCCGAACAGCGGTTTCGACAGCTCGATGTACCAGTCGCAGACCTTGCCCCAGACAAAGGCGTAAAGCGCATTGGCCGCGTCGTTGAACCGGTAGGCTTCCAGTGCCGCGTCCACTTCCACCCGCACCTTTGCGGTTTCACCGATGATCCACTGGTTCACGGCAGCCTTGGCATCCGGGCAGGCAAAGGCCGGGACGGTTTCGTCATAGACGTTGTTGAAATGGGCAAAGTTCACCGCATTCCACAGCTTGGTGCCAAAGTTCCGGTAGCCCTTGAGGCGCTCCATATCCAGCTTCAGCACGCCGCCAAGCGCGGCCATCGCGGCGGAGGAGAAGCGCAGCGCGTCGGCGCCGAATTCCTCGATGATCTCCAGCGGGTCGACGACGTTGCCGGTGGATTTCGACATCTTCTTGCCCTTGGCGTCGCGCACCAGGCCATGCAGGTAGACGGTGTCAAAGGGGATCTGATCGACGACCGCCAGCTGCATCATCATCATCCGAGCCACCCAGAAGAACAGGATGTCCTGGCCGGTGACCAGGGTCGAGGTCGGGAAGTATTTCTGCATCTCGGCGGTGTCTTCCGGCCAGCCCAGCGTGCCGATCGGCCAGAGACCGGAGGAGAACCAGGTGTCGAGGACGTCGGGGTCGCGCCAGATACCTGTTGTGAAGTCACCACCCAGGAGACCATCAGCCTCCTTCCAATCTGCGACCTCGGTAACTGGGAAACCGTAATATTCGGATGCCTTTGCGATGGCTTCTTCAGAAGACGATGCGCAAAAGATGACCAGATCATCTGGTTGATACGACAGCATGAGCGTGCCGTCGTCATTTTTGTTTATGTTTCCAGGCCCGTACCAAACCGGGATCTGATGGCCCCACCACAACTGGCGCGAAATGCACCAGGGCTCGATGTTTTCCAGCCAGTGGTAATAGGTCTTCTCGCCGCTTTCCGGCAGAATCTTCACATCGCCGTTGCGGACAGCATCCAGCGCCGGGCCGACAACCTTTTCCGCGTCCACAAACCACTGGTCGGTCAGCATCGGCTCGATCACCACTTTGGAGCGGTCGCCAAAGGGCTGCATGATCGGCTTGTTCTCGACGTAGGGTTCCAGCACCTCAACGTCTTCGCCGGTCTCCGGGTCGGTTTTGGTGACGGTGTGCATCACCGCCAGGCCTTCGCTGGTGATCTGCTCGACCACCAGTTTGCGCGCTTCGAACCGGTCGAGCCCGCGCAGGTCCTCCGGCACCAGATTAATGGCGTCGGCCTCGTTCTCAGACAGGGTCTGCTCGCCCTTGGCCACCGCCATGGCAATGCCCGCGGCCTCGTCATAAGGCGCGCCGTCCGCGCGCATCTGGCCGCGCATGTCCATCAGGCGGTACATCGGAATGCCGCCGCGCTTGGCGACCTGATAGTCGTTGAAGTCGTGGGCACCGGTGATTTTCACCGCGCCGGAGCCGAAGTCCTTGTCCGGGTACTCATCGGTGATGATCGGGATCAGGCGGCGGTGCTCCTTGGGGCCAACCGGGATTTCACACAGCTTGCCGACAATCGGGGCGTAGCGTTCGTCAGAGGGATGCACGGCCACAGCGCCGTCGCCCAGCATGGTCTCGGGGCGGGTGGTGGCGATGGAGATATAGTCGCGCTCCTCCTCGAGGATGACGTTGCCGTCCTCGTCCTTCTCCACGTAAGTGTAGGTGGCGCCGCCCGCCAGCGGGTATTTGAAGTGCCACATGTGGCCTGCGACCTCGATGTTCTCGACCTCAAGGTCGGAAATCGCGGTCTCGAAATGCGGGTCCCAGTTGACCAGCCGCTTGCCGCGGTAGATCAGCCCCTTGTTGTACATCTCCACAAACACCTTGATCACGGCGTCGTGGAAGTTGGGGGAGTTCTCGTGACCGGTGCGGGTGTCGCCCTGCGCGCCTGCCATGGTGAAGGCGGTGCGGGAGAAATCGCAGGAGGCGCCGAGGCGTTTCAACTGCTCAACAATGGTGCCGCCGGATTTCTCTTTCCACTCCCAGACCTTCTCCAGGAATTTCTCACGGCCCAGCTCGCGGCGGGATGGCTGCTGGGTGTTGGCCAGCTCGCGCTCCACCACCATCTGAGTAGCGATCCCTGCATGGTCGGTGCCGGGTTGCCACAGGGTGTCAAAGCCCTGCATCCGCTTCCAGCGGATCAGGATGTCCTGCAATGTGTTGTTGAAGGCATGGCCCATATGCAGCACGCCGGTGACGTTGGGCGGCGGGATCATGATGCAGTAGGTGGAGGCCTCCGGCTTGGCGTTTGCGCCTGCCTTGAAACAGCCGGCCTCTTCCCAGGCCTTGTAAAGGCGGCTCTCGGCTTCGGCCGCGTTGAACGTCTTTTCCATCGCCATGCGTCTTGATCCCTCATGCAGTTGGGCGATCAATTACCCAATGGCGGCAGGAAGGGGAAGGCGGATATGGGGAAATCTTTACCTCAGGCGGGCCGCGCGGCGCCGGCGGCAGCGCTGTGGGTATTTCAGACCAGAAAGAAGCAGGTCCGAGGCGCCCCCTGAATCCGGCCGTCCTTTCGCCAGGGAATACGCAATGCCAGGAACAGGGGCAGCTTCTTCCTGGCGCGGTCATCGGCTCCCCAGCCTGTACCGCACAAGGAGAGTGAAGCGATTCTGGTTAACAAAACCTTGCGGCTTCTTTCTGGTTGAAAATACCCGATGCATCGAGCTTGTGGCAGGCATGGCGCTGCGGGGATCAGCCCGTGTTCCAGATCTTGCGGCGGCGTTCCTTGACCATTTCGTTGCCCTCGTCGGTGCCGTCATGGAAGGTGTTGAACCATTCGTCCCAGGGCGTCTCCCAGGTGCCGTAGTTGCAGTCGAAGAACCTGTGGTGCAGCTGGTGGAAGAAGTCGCCGACCAGGAACTTGGCCTTGTTGCCGAACTTGATGTTCTCGAACCCTGCGTGCGAGGTCGGGGCGCCGATGCCGTGGTGGAACAGCAGGAACAGGGCCAGGACCGGGTGCGAGGGCAGCAGGAAGAAAATCATGGTGTCGAACATCAGGAAGAAGCTCTCGACCGGATGCATCGCCAGGCCGGACCAGGGACCGGTGTTGATGTTGCGGTGATGCCAGGCGTGCACCTTGGTATAAAGCACGCCAACATGCAGCAGCCGGTGCAGCCAGTAGAAGTGGAAGCCCGCCCATATGGGGATGAAGATGGTCATCAGGAGGAATGTGACCGGATTGCCGTCCAGCGTGATCATTGTCACCCAGCCGTTGGCATAGGCGTAAAGGATGAGGCTTTCCCAGAAGGTCCAGAAGGTGAGCGCCGGACCAAGAGTCCAGAACATGTTGTCCCAGACCTGGTTCTTGAAGGTGAAGACCTTGGCGCCCTTCATCATCGGGCGCATGTCATAGCGGTATTCGTCCGCTTGCGTGCGGAACTTCCACAGCGCCAGATGCAACCCGCCGGCCACCACCATCAGGATGCAGAAGTTGCGGAACCAGATCTCGAACACCCAGTCCCAGCTGAATGTGGCGACGCGGTCCAGGGAGGGAGTGAAGAAGGTCCAGGTGATAATGGCAAAACCCAGCAGCAGCGCCCGAAGCGTCAAAGGGTTCCAGCTTTGCAGCAGGTATTTGATCGAGGCCAGTGGCTTCATCGGCCAGTTCCAATAGGGGGAGGTCTGGATCGGCAACTGGGGGGTGAAGTTCCAAATCTTGCGCTTGGGGCGCGGTGCGTTAGCGGGACTTGTCATGTCTCGTCTCTCAACTGGCAGGTGGGTTTGCCGCTATTGCAGCGGGGCGTTCGCTGCCTAGAACCCTAGGGGAGGAGCGGGTAATCCCAGCACGGTATGTCTTGCCGGTCAGGTTAAGTTCTGCTTAGCCTGCGCCATGGCGACCCGGATCCCCTCCCTGAACTGGCTGCGCGTGTTTGAAGCCGCGGCGCGCACCGAAAGCTTTGCCCGCGCGGCCGGGCAGTTGAACATGTCGGCCGCTGCCGTCAGCCAGCAAGTGAAGGCACTGGAAACGCAGCTGGGCACGCCGCTGTTTCACCGCCATGCCCACGCGGTGACGCTGACAGAGGCGGGGCGGGCCTATCTGCCTTCGGTTCAGCAATCGCTTCTGATGCTGGAAACCGCAACCACCGGCCTGTTCGGCGAAAGCCGCGAGCAGCGGCTGTTTGTGCAATCTGTGCTGCTGTTTGCCCATGGGGTGCTGGCGCGCGGGCTGCCGCAGTTCCAAGCCGCGCATCCGCAGGTCAGCCTGGCGCTCAGCACCGGCAATATGGCGGCGGACTTCGCCAACCAGTTTACAGATTTGCAGATCGTCTTTGGCAACCCGTCGCTGTTCGGCACCGAAGGGGATGAGTTGTTGCGGGAGGTGCTCTATCCGGTGGCCCGGCCAGAGATCGCCGCGCAAATCCAGTCTCCGCAGGACCTCTTCCGCTTTCCCCTGATCGAAGTCTCGACCCACCGGGCCAGCTGGGTGCAGCTGTTTGAGAACCTGCGCCTGTCCCATGGGCAAGCGCGCTATTTCTTTGCCGACAACTCGCTGATGGCGGCGGAACTGTCGGCGCAGGGCATGGGGATTGCATTGGCTCGGGCACCTGCGTCGGATGCGGTGGTCAGGGCCAGCGGACTGGTGCGTTGCCTTCCGGACGTCGACGTGCCGGGGCAGGAGGCCTACCACTTGATCTATCCCGACCGCGGCGCCATGCGTCCCGCGGCAAAACTGTTCCGCGACTGGCTTCTGGATTACGTGAGGAGCGCCTGACCTCTATTGCCCTTTCCGGTCCAGTTTGGTGGCCAGGTGGATCAGGCTTTCGGAGGACCGCACGCCCCGCGCCTCTGCGATGTGGTCTATGGTTTCGTCCAGCTCAGCCGTGCTTTGCGCCACCACCTGCGCCAGCAAGTCGAACCGGCCTGAGGTCGTGTGCACCACCTCCACCCCCGGCAGGCTGCGCAGGCGGGCCAGCACCTCTGGCCCTGACCGCGGTTCAATCGACATCAGCACCGTGGCCTGCAGTGGCGGGCGGGCGGCAGCAGAAGTTTTCAGCGTGTATCCGGATATAACGCCGGTGCTTTCCAGCCGCTCGATCCGGGCCTGCACCGTGGTGCGGGCGAGACCCAGATGGCGGGCAAGCTCAGCCACCGGGCGGCGGGCGTTCTCCCGCAATAGGGTGACAAGGCGCTGATCGGTGTCGTCGGTTTGCATGGATTGCCTGCGATATGACGGATGTTTTCGTCACTATAGGCAAAGTGCCAACCGGAATCGACGATCAATTCACGCAAAATATGCAAAACGAATGAGGATTACCCGATGCAGCAGATTCCCCCGCTATGGCTTTCGCCTGAGTCCCACCTGGCCCGCAGCACGCCGGATCACCCGATCCTGTATTTCTCGCCGCGGGTCCTGCATGAGGTGGCGCGGCGGTTCCGGGAGGGGTTTCCGGGCCTGGTGACTTATGCGGTCAAGGCAAACCCGCACCCGGCGGTTCTGTCCAATCTGGTGGCTGCTGGGATCACGGCGTTTGACGTGGCCTCGCCCGCGGAAATGGAGGCGGTGCGCGCCGCCAGCCCCGACGCAGTCATGCATTACAACAACCCGATGCGTTCTGAGGCGGAGGTTGCAGCAGGCATCGAGCACGGCGTCGCGAGCTGGTCGGTGGATGAGCTGAGCGAGCTTGAGAAGCTGGACGCGGTGCCGCGCTCCTGCGAAATCGCTGTGCGTTTCGCGCTGCCGGTTGCAGGCGCGGCCTATGATTTTGGCAGCAAGTTCGGTGCTGCCCCCGAGGAGGCCGTCGAACTGCTGAAGCAGGTGGCCGCCCGCGGCTGGACTCCTGCGCTGTGTTTCCACCCCGGCACCCAATGCGAGGATGAAAGCGCCTGGGTCGAATATGTCCATGCCGCCAAGCGGATCATTGACGAAGCAGGCGTGCACATCACCCGCCTGAACGTTGGCGGCGGCTTTGCCGCCAACCGCGACGGCGTGGCACCGGATCTGGAGAAGGTCTTTGCCGCCATCGGCAATGCGGCAGATCAGGCTTTTGGCGCAGGCAAGCCGAAGCTGATCTGTGAGCCCGGGCGCGCCATGGTCTCCGAAAGTTTCACCCTGGCCGCCCGCATCAAGGGGATGCGCAAGGCAGGCGAGGTGGTCTTTCTCAACGATGGCATCTACGGCGGGCTGGTTGATATCCGCGACATGGGTCTGCCGGGCCGGGTAGAGGTCGTCGGTATTGACGGTAAGCATCGCGGGGGCGAGCGCAAGCCGCGGGTGGTGTTCGGCCCCACCTGCGATAGTCTGGACAGGCTGCCGGACGGGCTGCCGCTGCCCTGTGATGCCGCCACCGGCGACTATGTCCTGTTTCCGGGGCTAGGCGCCTATTCCTCTGCCATGAGCACGCAGTTCAACGGCTATGGCCTCAGTGACGTGGCGACGGTGATTGAGCTGGCTGGACAACCGGCCAGCTAAGGGTACTCTCGCCCCCGGACAGCCAGTCAGCGCGGACAGGGGGCGAGCATGGACAAATTCGGGAAAAGCCAGCCGGTAAAACGGGTCGAGGATGTAAGGTTCCTGACCGGGCAGGGCAACTACGTCGAAGATGCCGCCCCGGCAGATGCCTTGCGCGCCTGGGTGCTGCGCAGCCCGGTGGCGCATGGGGTGATCACGGCGCTGCACACGGAAGATGCGCTGGAGGCCGAAGGCGTCCATGCGGTGATCACCCTGGCGGACCTTGAGGCTGCTGGCATCAACGTCTCAATGGATGGCACCACGGTGAAAAACCGGGATGGCACGGACGGCGCCTCGCCGGAACGCCCGATGCTGGCCCGCAACAAGGTCCGCTATGTCGGGGAGCCGGTGGCCGTTGTCGTGGCTGAAACGCTGGACCAAGCCCGTGATGCGGGTGAACTGATCGAACTGGAGATCGACGACCTGCCGGTCAAGCTGGACCTTCACCCAGGCGGCGAGGCCCTGCACGGCAGCGTGCCGGACAACAAGGCCTTTGACTGGGGCATGGGGGATGAGGCGGCCACGGCAGAGGCCTTCCGCACTGCCGCCCATACCGTCGCGCTGCAGGTCGAGGACAACCGGATCATGGTCAGCACCATGGAGCCGCGCGGCTGCTTCGCCGAATGGCAGCAGGGGCGGCTGCATTTCACCTTTGGCGGTCAGGGGGTTTGGGGCATGAAGTCCCAGCTGGCTTCCAAGCTGGGACTCAATGAAGACGACATCAAGGTCACCACACCGGATGTCGGCGGCGGCTTCGGCATGAAGGCCTTTGCCTACCCTGAGTATTTTGCCGTTGCCCATGCCGCCACGGTCCTGAGCCGTCCGGTGTTCTGGATGTCAGACCGGTCCGAGGCGATGCTGAGCGACAATGGCGGACGGGATCTGACGTCGCTGGCTGAACTGGCTTTTGACGAGAACCTGAAGATCACCGCCTACAGGGTATCGACCCGCTGCAATCTAGGCGCTTACAACGCCCATTTCGGGCAGCCGATCCAAACGCAGCTGTTCAGCCGGGTGCTGGCCGGTGTTTATGACATCCAGACCGCCTGGCTGCAGGTGGAGGGGATCTACACCAATACCACTCAGGTGGACGCCTACCGCGGCGCCGGGCGGCCTGAGGCGATCTATGTGCTGGAACGGGTGATGGACCGCGCCGCGCGCGAGCTGGGGGTTGATCCGCTGGAGCTGAGGCGGCGGAACTTCATCAAGCCTGCGGCGTTTCCTTATGGCACCGTGACCGGGGAGACCTATGACGTGGGTGATTTCGACAAAGTGCTGACCCGCGCCGCCAAGGAGGCGGACCTGAAGGGATTCGCCGCCCGCCGCGCCGAAAATGGTAAACGCGGCAAGTACCGGGGCGTCGGGGTCTGTTACTATATCGAAAGCATTTTGGGCGATCCTTCAGAAGGCGCGGAAGTGGAGTTTCTGGAGGATGGCCGGGTGAACATCTATGTCGGCACGCAAAGCAACGGCCAGGGACATGAAACCGTTTATGCCCAGTTCCTTGCCGACCAAAGCGGAATACCTGCGGAAAATATCCATGTGGTCCAAGGCGACAGTGACCGCATCGCCCAGGGCGGCGGCACCGGCGGGTCGCGTTCCGTCACCACCCAGGCCAACGCGACACTGGCAGCCGTGGAGACGATGATTGCCGCCTTTATCTCCTTCCTAGCAGAAGAAATGGGCGTGGAAGCGGAAGTGGTGGAGTTCGATGGCGATACCTTCCGGGCGCCCGGCTCCAATTTGACCCCCACCATGCTGGAAGCGGCAGAGATGGCCCGCGCGCAAGGCCGCACCGATCTGCAGCGTCACGCGGCGCGGGCCCGGCTGCCGGGACGCTCGTTTCCGAACGGCGCACATATTGCCGAAATTGTTATCGATCCGGAGACTGGGCAAGCCGACGTGGAGCGCTACACTGTAGTTGACGATTTCGGTAATCTGATCAACCCGATGCTGGCCGAAGGCCAAGTGCATGGCGGGGTGGCGCAGGGGCTGGGACAGGCCATGCTGGAGCGGGTTGTCTACGATGAGGACGGGCAGCTGCTCACGGCTTCGTTCATGGACTATGCCTTGCCGCGGGCCAGCGGCGTCCCCATGATTGGATTCACCTCCGAGCCGGTGCCTTCGACACAGAACCCAATGGGGATGAAAGGCTGCGGCGAGGCAGGCACCGTCGGTGCGCTGGCAGCGGTTGCAAACGCGGTGCAGGACGCGGTCTGGGACCGCGGCGTGCGGCAAGTGGACATGCCGTTCACCCCGCTGAGGATTTGGGAAGTGCTTAGAGATGTTTCTGAGGCAGCTGAGTAGAAGGGTTTTAGGGTGGCTTGGACGGCCGCTGCGCTCGGAGCATTCCGGCGAAACCAAGCTGCGCGGCCCCCAGGCCCATGTGATTATTCTCGACGGCACCATGTCGACGCTGGAACGGGGCCATGAAACCCATCCAGGCCAGCTTTACCGCCTGTGCCGGGAAATGGGCGGTCAGGTGTCGGTCTTTTACGAATCCGGGGTGCAGTGGAAAGGCTGGGGCAGCGCTCCGGACGTGATGATGGGGCGCGGCATCAATCGGCAGATCCGCCGCGCCTACGGCTACCTCGCCTCCCGCTACCGTCCCGGCGACAAGATCTACTTGTTCGGCTACTCCCGCGGTGCCTATGCGGTGCGTTCGCTGGCGGGCGTGATCGACCGGATCGGATTGCTGAAGCCCGAACATGCCACCGTCCGCCATATCCGCACCGCGTACCGGCACTACCGGCTGAACGGGCGCTCCAAGACCGGCGCCGCCTTTACCGCCGCCCATTGCCATGATGAGGTCGAGATTGAGATGGTCGGCGTCTGGGATACCGTCAAGGCGCTGGGCCTGCGCCTGCCGTTGCTGTGGCGCTGGGCGGAACGGCAGCATAACTTCCACAATCACACCCTGGGTCCGCATATTAAAACTGGCTATCACGCGCTGGCGCTGGACGAGACACGCGATGTCTTCAAACCCGTGCTGTGGGACTGCCCCAAGGGCTGGAGCGGCCATGTCGAACAGGTCTGGTTCCGCGGCGCGCATGGCGACGTGGGCGGCCAGCTTGGCGGGTTCGAGGACGCGCGGCCGCTGGCCAATGTCTCGCTGATCTGGATGCTGGAGAAGGCTGAGGAACGCGGCCTGCCGCTGCCGAGCGACTGGCGCATGCGCTTTCCGGTTGATCCCAAGGCGCCTTCGGTTGGCACCTGGCAGGGCTGGGCCAAGATCTTCCTCTTGCGCAGCCGCCGCCGGGTCGGGCTGGATGCCAGCGAACGATTGCACAGCAGCGTGGACGCGGGCAGGCAGGACGCCGCTGCCGGCGGCTGGATGGCGATGTTTTCCAAGACATAAAGCTGAAACGGCGCAAAGGCATTCCCGAGGCGTGAGCCGCGGGGGCCAGCCGGCCATGCCTGAATTCGGGCGCCGCGGCGCTGAAGCCGGCAGGCTACCTGCCGCCAGTCCTGCGCTGCTCCAGCTCTTTTTGCAGGCGTTTCAGGGACGATTTCACGATTAGCTTGTGAGCCGGCCCGACCGGCAGCATATAAATGCGGCCGAACAGGTTGTGTGTCTTCACAGATGAGGTGATGCTCAGCACGCCGCTATTGCTGGAAACGCAGGTCATGACGTCCAGATGCCGGTCCCGCACGGTGAGGGTCAGAATGCGGTCTGACACCGCTTCGACCAGAAAAAAGTCCAGCTTGTCCCCGACCGCCGTATTGGTGTGCCGTCTTCCCGAAAAGCCGCCGGTCCGTCTGACGCCAAAGCACGCGGATATCGTGTCGCGCAGCCAGAAGGCCAGCTTCATGCCGGGCAGGGGCCGCTCCTGCATGATGTTCCAGGCCTCCAGCGGGGTGACTTGAACCGGCAAAACCAGCGATTGCGTGTCGAGGAAATCAAGCTCCTTAGCGGGTGCCAGAACCTGAATGCGGGCGGTCGCGGCACGGGCGAGGCTGTTTGGCGGCATGGCCAGCCTTTCTGCGGTTTCTAATCTGTTTGCAGATACTTAGGTGGGAATCCGCAGCAGGCAAGGCTGCAGACGGCACCGCATTGGTTACTGCGGCGCGATTTGCATCACAATGCAGGTGGTGGAGCCGGTGGCGTAGAGCTTGCCGTCCGCCAGCCCGCGGATCTCGCCATGGGCCACACCGGTCGAGCGGCCCACATGGTCGATGCTGCCGGTGCAGTCGATGGTGGTGCCAAGCGGGATCGGCCGTAGAATGTTGATCTTGTATTCCAGTGTTGTGTAAACGGCGCCAAGCGGCACCTTGGTCATCACTGCGCAGGCCATGGCGCTGTCCAGAAGCGTACCGTACCAGCCGCCATGCACGGTTCCCATCGGATTGCAGACGTGAAATTCCGGCGTGCCGCGGAACACCACCTGACCGTCCTCGACACTGTGCAGGTGATAGCCCAGCGTTTCGGCTATCGGCGGGCCGGGCAGGCGGCCGTCCAGGATGCCCTGCATGAAGTCGAGACCGGATATCCGGCTGATTTGCTCAATCGTCAGCAGATCGGAGGGCTGTTTAGCATAAAACATGGCGCGCGGATCCTTGGCAGGCAGATGCCGCTATTAGAAACCGCGCGCCATAGTGCGCAACGCTTACGCCACGTTCTGCAGCGAAACCTTGGGGGTGACACCCAGGGCGAAGCAAACGTCGCGGGTCAGCTCCGGCCGGTTCAGCGTGTAGAAGTGCAGCTTGTCGACGCCGCCCTCCAGCAGGTCAGAGCACAGCTCGGTGCACAGCGCGGTGGCCAGCAGTTCCTCGCGGTCGTCGCGCAGGGCTTTTTCAAAGGCATTTTCGACCCAATCAGGGATGATGGTGCCGCAGCGCTTGGCAAAGTTGCGCGCGCCCTTCCAATTCTCGATCGGCAGGATGCCCGGCGTCAGTTTGCTGCCATCGATCCCGGCCTTTTCGCAGGCGTCGCGGAAGCGGAAGAAGGTCTCGGCCTCGAAGAAGAATTGGGTCAGCGCCTCATCCGCACCGGCATCCAGCTTGCGCTTCAGCCATTCCACATCCGCTGCTTGATCGGCGGCGTCCGGGTGGCGGTCCGGGTAAGCGCCGACCTTGATGTTGAAATTGCCGCGTGTCTTCAGGCCCTTGATCAGCTCAACCGAATTCGCAAACCCGTCCGGGTGCGGGATGAACTTGCCTTCGCCCTTGGGCGGGTCGCCGCGCAGGGCAACAATCTCGGTTACTCCTGCTGCGGCAAACTGGTCGGCGATCTCCAGCGTTTCTGCTTTGGAGGCGTTCACGCAGGTCAAATGCGCGGCCACGTTCAGGCCGGAGGACTTGTGCAGCGTCGACACCGCGTCGCGGGTCAGGGTGCGGGTGGTGCCACCGGCACCATAGGTCACCGATACAAAGCGCGGATCCATCGGAGCGAGGACCTGCACGGTGTCCCAAAGCCGGAAGGAGGCTTCGAGGTTTTGCGGCGGGAAGAATTCAAAGGAAATCTTGGGCGTCGTCATGCTCGGGGTCTCTCGCTAGGTTGATGTCAGCTCTTGTTGCACGCGCAGCAATGTGAGACAATTTCATAATACTCAAGATTAACATGAGCGATCTGATAGGATGCATATCGAATTCCGCCACCTCCGCACCATCAAGGCTATCCATGAGGCCGGCGGTCTGGCCCGCGCTGCCGAGCAGCTGAACATCACCCAAAGCGCGCTGAGCCATCAGGTGAAGGGGCTGGAGGACCAAGCAGGTGTTGAGCTGTTTATCCGCCGCTCCAAGCCGATGAAGCTGTCGCCCGCCGGCTTGCGGCTCTTGCGGCTGGCAGAGCAGGTCTTGCCGCAAGTCGAGGCGGCACAAGCAGAATTTTCGTCACTGCGGGACGGTAATACGGGCCGCATGCATATCGCCATCGAATGCCATGCCTGCTTTGAGTGGCTGTTCCCTGTGTTGGAAGGATTCCGCAAAAATTGGGGTGATGTGGACGTGGACATCCGTCCGGGCCTCGCCTTTGACGCTCTGCCCGCGCTGCTGAAAGAAGAGGTGGATCTGGTGGTCTCCTCTGATCCGGAAGACATCAACGGCGTCGATTTCATCGAGCTGTTTGACTACAACGCCGTCTTCGTTGCTTCGGCACAGCATCCCCTGGCAGAAAAACCCTATGTGGAAGCAGAGGATTTCATCGGCCAGAACCTGATCACCTACCCGGTGGACAAGGTCCGGCTGGATGTGTTCAGCCAGCTGCTGATTCCTGCCGGGGTGGAACCTGCCTCGATCCGGCAGGTGGAACTGACGGCGGTGATCCTTCTTCTGGTTGCCTCTAACCGCGGGGTCTCGGTACTGCCGGACTGGGTGGTGCGGGAGGTAAAATATTCCTCAGACTATGTGACCCGGCCGCTGACCAAATCCGGCATCACCCGCAGCCTCTATGCGGCAATCCGCACGGAGGACCGCGAGAAACCTTTCATGCAGGAATTGATCCGCCTGGCCAAGGTCGAGGCGCGCAAGCTGCAGCATCAATAAATCCTGCTCCGGGAGAGGTGCGGAGCGGCCTGCGCGGTCCCGGCGCCGGTTCCCGCTCCGCGGGGGTGCGTGCACCGGCATAGGCCGGCGCCTGGTTCAGACCAGTTTGACGATCTGCTTGCCGGTATTGCCGCCGTGCATCATCGCCAGGAAGGTCTTGGGGGCGTTTTCAAGCCCCTCGGCGATGTCTTCCAGGAAGTTCATGTCCCCGCTGGCGATCTTGGGTGCGACCTCCTGCAGGAAGTCGCTATAGCGGTCGTAGTGGTTGAAGATGATGAAGCCGTTGACCGACAGGAACTTTGTCAGCACCGCGCGCCAGATGGCCGGGGCCGTCAGATCTGTTTCGGCGCTGTTGTACCAGGCAATCATGCCGCAGACAGGGATGCGGCCGAAATTGTTCATCAGGGGCAGCACCGCCTCCAGCACCTTGCCGCCGACGTTTTCGTAGTAGATGTCGATGCCTTTCGGACATTCCGCGGCCAGCGCCTCACTCAGCGCTTCGCCACTGTCATAGGCGCGGTGGTCGAGGCAGGCGTCAAAGCCGAAGGTCTCCACCGCCAGCTTGCACTTGTCCGCGCCGCCCGCGATGCCGACGACGCGCAGGCCCTTCTGCTTGGCCAGCTGCCCCACCATGGACCCGACCGGGCCGGTGGCCGCGGCGACCACCAGGGTCTCGCCGGCCTGCGGGCGGCCATAGGCGTCCAAGCCATGCCATGCGGTAAACCCCGGCATGCCCAGAACGCCAAGCGCAGTGGTGAGCGGTGCCATATCCGGGTCAAGCTTGCGCAATTCGGAGGCCTTGGCGCAGGCGTGGCTGGCCCAGCCGAACATGCCCAAGGCAAAGTCGCCGGGCTGGAAATCGGGGTGCCCCGAGGCAATCACTTTCCCGACGCCGCCTGCGGTCATAGTCTCCCCGATCTCCACTGGCGGGGCATAGGATTTGCCGGCATTCATGCGCCCGCGCATGTAGGGGTCCAGCGACATATAGTGAACCTTTACAATCACTTCTCCTTCGCTGGGCTGGGGAAGGTCTGCAGTCTCGAGGCGGAAGTTTTCCTCGCTGGCCTGGCCTTCGGGGCGGCTGGCCAGCACGATACGCTGCATCTGGTCGGGCATGGGGGCACTCCTTGTTCTGTTTGCCCCAAACTCTGGGCGCGCCAGCGGCGGATTTCAACCGCTGGCGCGCGCGGCGCCGCGGCGTCAGGCGGTATGTGCAGTTTGCGGCATAACCCCTTGGCATTCGGGGGCAGGGCGCGTATAGGCACGCATTGACCCGGCATCTCCCCGACGTGACAGGAATCTGCAGACATGATTGGCAGCGCAAACCTCAATGTGATGATCAAGGCCGCCCGCAAGGCAGGCCGTTCCCTGGTGAAGGACTTCCGCGAGGTGGAAAACCTGCAGGTCTCGATGAAAGGTGCGGGCGACTTTGTCTCCAAGGCCGACATCGCAGCTGAGAAGATCATCAAGGAAGAGCTGCGCAACGCCCGCCCGACCTATGGCTGGATCGCGGAAGAGGGCGGTGAGATCGAGGGCGAGGACCCGACCCGCCGCTGGATCGTCGACCCGCTGGACGGCACCACCAACTTCCTGCACGGGCTGCCGCACTGGGCGATCTCCATCGCGCTGGAGCACAAGGGCAAGATCGTCGCCGGCGTGGTCTATGACGCTGCCAAGGACGAGATGTTCTTTGCCGAGAAGGGCGCAGGCGCCTGGATGAACGACACCCGTATCCGCGTCTCAGGCCGTCATCGGATGATTGAATCGATCTTTGCCACCGGCGTGCCGTTCGGCGGCCGCGCCGACCTGCCGCTGACGCTGCAGGACCTGGCCCGCCTGATGCCCGCCTGCGCCGGCGTGCGCCGCTGGGGCTCCGCCGCGCTGGACATGGCCTATGTGGCTGCAGGCCGCTACGAAGGTTTCTGGGAACGCCGCCTGAACCCGTGGGACCTGGCTGCAGGCATCATCATCGTGAAAGAGGCCGGCGGCCTGGCCGAAGCCATCGACCCGGAAGCGGGCATCATCGACAGCGGCTCAGTGGTCTGCTCGAACGAACCGATCTTCGAGAACTTCGCTAAGGTGATCCGAGGCTGAACCGGCTTGAGAAAATGAGATTTTGAAACGCGGCCGCTGTGCCGCGTTTTTTATTGCAGAAGATATTTTTTGAGGGCAGTGCCCGGCCTACCGGCCAGGCGTAAGAGTTATTGATCTGATGGATGGTTCACCCCGTCGTTCCAGGGAATCTCGCCATAGGCCTCCGGATGAGTCCGCGGATTGGCGCCCTCGATACAGCCCAGGTTGACGCCGCACTCCTTCGGGTCGGAGCGGCGCTGATGGTGGGTGTAGATGCCGCAGGTCTTGCAGAAGTAGTGCTTTGCCGTGTGGCTGCCCCAAGTGTAGAGGCTGAGGTTCTCCGCACCCTTATGCACCTTCAGGCTGGCGGCTATGGCGGTGACGGCAGCCGCGCCGCGGCGGCGGCAGAAGGAACAGTCGCAGCGCGCAGCAGTCGCGAGACCTTGGGGGAACTCCGCCTCGATCTCAACAGCGCCGCAGTGGCAGGTGGCTTTCAGGTGGGGCATCGGAGGCCTTCTAATCGGATTCCTCGTTGCTTTTCGAGTGTGGGTTTTTGAGTGAAACTACCTCTGCATTGGGTAGCGGGCCATGCAAACTTCGCTTTAAACCTTCTTTTACAGCATGCGCCCGGCCTTCGGGCCAGTCACTTGAAAGCTGGTTGGTCATTCCCAACAATAGCTGGTCAAAGTCTTTCCAGCTTATCACTCCTTGCCGTTCAAGCTGGTTTCTCAGCGCATGCAAGACAAGACGATCGGTGAGTGCCATCACTCTAATAGTTTCAACTTCTTCTTTCAGAGTTTCGATAGTCTCCTTGAGTGCCAAAACCTCTTCACCGCTCATTGCGCCAATCCTTCTATAAATGAAATAGTCCAAAATCTTAGAGGTTCATACGGCCGCTGCTTACTTCCCCCAAGGCCCCGGATTGCGCTTTTTGCGCGGCAGCTTGGGGATGCGGCTGGCGGAGTATTCGTACTCATTCTCCGGATGCGGCGGTGTCCCATGTGTCCGGTCCCAGAACGCCCGGCCGCCGCGGTGCAGCCACAACGGCAGGCAGAGGACCAGCCCCACTGCAAAACCGCCGGCATGGGCCCAATAGGCAACGCCGCCTTGGTCGGGATCGGCGCCGAGGCCTCCGAAAAACTGCATTGCCAGCCACAGGCCCAGCATGACAAAGGCGGGGATGGTGAAGATGCGGAAATACACGATCAGCACCAGCAGGATATCGACGCGCGCCTTGGGATACATCAGCAGGTAGCCGCCCATGACGCCGGCAATGGCGCCGGAGGCTCCAACGGTGGGCACCATCGAGCCCGGTGCCGACAGAACATGGATCAGCCCGGCGCCGAAGCCGCTGAGGAGATAGAACAGCAGAAAGGGGAGGTGGCCCATCTCCTCTTCCAGGTTGTCGCCGAAGATCCACAGGAACAGCATGTTGCCGCCTAGATGCATTAGACCGCCGTGGATGAACAGGGAGGTGAACAGGGTTTCATACCCGTAGCCGTGACTGATCTCGGCTGGAACTACGGCGTAGGCATCATAGAAATACGCCAGCGCACGGGGCGAGGCGTAGCTGGCGGTGTAGTAGAAATAGGCCAGGATATTTGCGGCAATCAGCGCGTAGACGACATAGGGCCTGCGGCCGGACGGGTTGTGGTCGCGGATCGGGAACATGGGGGAACGCTGGGCCGGAAATAGCCCAGCGTCAAGTGCTTAGCGCGGAAAGCTCAGGCCATGCCGCCCAGCAATTGCGCGTTGCCGCCGGAGGCGGTGGTGTCGACGCAGACATGGCGCTCCGCCAGTACCCGGGCGCGGTCCGGCTTGCCCGGGATCAGCGGCACAATCGCACCGTCGCGCTTGGCTAGGCTCTGTTCGATCTCGCGGCCGGTCGCCTCGTCGCCCCACCACAGCACGCCTGCGATGCCGTGGATGCTCTCCAACTGGCTGAGGTCCAGCAGGCCATGCGCCTCAATTGCGGTGCCGCCGAGGCTGATCACCTCCTTGGCCTGCGCAGCAGCGGCCTCGGCGCCCGGACCCATGCACAGCAGCGGCGGGCGGGCAGAGACTGTCAGGCGGTTCGATTCCCCGGTCGGGCCGGGCAGGGAGGTGGTGACCGGCTGGCCGGGCACGCCGCTCGGCGCCTTCAGGTCGGTGATGCTGCTCTCCCAGCCGCTGGAGCTGGACTGCCGGTCCGGCGCGCAGAAACGGCTGAGGTAGAGCGGGCCGCCTGCCTTGGGGCCGGTGCCCGACAGGCCCTCGCCGCCGAACGGCTGGCTGCCGACGATGGCGCCGATCTGGTTGCGGTTCACATAGATGTTGCCGGCATGCACCCGGTCGCAGACATGCTGCACCCGGTCGTCGATCCGGGTGTGGAGCCCGAAGGTGAGGCCATAGCCGGTGGCGTTGATGTCGGAAATCACCTGGTCCAGCTGCTGCGATTTGAACCGCGCCACATGCAGGACCGGGCCAAAGATCTCTTCCTTCAGATCACTGATGCCGGAAACCTCGATCATGGTCGGCGCAACAAAGGTGCCGGCCTGCGGCGCGCGCATTTCCTTCAGCACGCGGCCCTCGGCGCGGGCTTTGCCGACATGCGCCAGGATGCCTGCGCGGGCGGTCTCGTCGATCACCGGGCCGCTGTCGGTGGACAGGTTCCAGGGATCGTCCAGCTGCAGGCAGTCCATCGCGCCCTTCAGCATTTTCAACACGTTGTCGGCAATGTCGTCCTGCAGATACAGGCAGCGCAGCGCCGAACAGCGCTGGCCGGCCGACTGGAAAGCGCTTTCGATCACCGCCTGTACCGCCTGTTCCGGCAGTGCGGTGGAGTCGACGATCATCGCGTTCAGGCCGCCGGTTTCCGCAATCAGCGGTGCGCCCGGCTGCAGGTTGTCAGCCATCGCCTTGCGGATGCGCAGGGCGGTGGCGGTGGAGCCGGTGAAGGCAACGCCATTGACGCGCGCATCAGAGGTGATGGCAGCGCCGACCACGTTGCCGCGGCCCGGCACCAGCTGCAGGGCACTGCGTGGCACACCTGCCTCATGCATCAGCTGCACGGCACGGTGGGCAATCAGCGGCGTTTGGTCGGCGGGTTTTGCCAGCACGGCGTTGCCTGCGGCCAATGCGGCTGAGACCTGGCCGGTGAAGATCGCCAGCGGGAAGTTCCACGGCGAGATGCAGGAGAAGATGCCGGCAGGCGGCGCATCGGAATTGCGCGCCGCATAGTATCGCAGGAAATCCACCGCCTCGCGCAGTTCGGCAACCGCATCCGGGATGGTCTTGCCGGCCTCGCGGGCGAGGATGGCAAACAGCTCGCCGAAGTTTTCCTCATAAAGGTCGGCGGCCTTGTTCAGGATCGCGGCACGCTCCGCAGCTGGGGCGTCCCAGGGATCGGCCAGCGCCAGCGCCAGTTCGATATCGTCCTGGCTGCACTGGCTGACGGTGCCAACCACGCTGTGGTCGGTTGGGCTGGTCACATCCTTGGCGGCCTCCGGCTGGGCATCGCCTGCCAGCAGCGGCGCGGCTTCCCACTGGTGGCTGCGCCAGGGCGCGCGGGCCTCTTCGATCTTTACCAGCGTCGGGGCGTGGCCCAGATCGAACCCTTTGGAGTTCGGGCGTTCCGGCGCGTACAGCTCCGGTCCGGTCGGGATCTTGCGGGTCACATCTGCGATGGCCGCAAACGGATCGGCAGCCACCACCTCTGGCGGCACGTTGTCGTCCACGATCTGGTTCACGAAGGAGGAGTTGGCGCCGTTTTCCAGCAGGCGGCGCACCAGATAGGCCAAGAGGTCGCGGTGGGCGCCGACGGGGGCGTAGATCCGACAGTTGGTCTTGTTCTGCTCCAGCACCATCTGGTGCAGCGTCTCGCCCATGCCATGAAGGCGCTGGAATTCATAGCGCTCATTGCCGACCCCTTCGGCCATATGCAGGATGGCAGCGACGGTATGGGCGTTGTGGGTGGCGAACTGCGGATAGATCCGGTCCGTCATGCCCAAGAGCTTGCGGGCGTTGGAGATGTAGGAAACATCGGTCAACGGCTTGGAGGTAAAGACCGGGAAGCCATCCACACCCTCGACCTGGGCACGCTTGATCTCGGTGTCCCAATAGGCGCCCTTGACCAGCCGCACCATGAAGCGGCGGTCGTATTTCTCGGCCATTTCATGCAGCGCATCAATCGCCAGCCCGGTGCGCGGGCCATAGGCCTGCACCACCACGCCAAAGCCGTCCCAGCCTGCAAGCGCCGGGTCCGAGACCACGGCCTCGATCACCTCCAGCGACAGCGACAGGCGGTCGGCTTCCTCGGCATCGACGTTGAGGCCCATCTTGGCCGCCTTCGCCAGCAACGCCAGCGCCTTCAGGCGCGGAACCAGCGCTTCCATCACGCTGTGCTCATGCGCCAGCTCATAGCGCGGGTGCAGCGCCGACAGCTTGACCGAGATGCCGGGGTTCCTGCGGATATCGTCGCTGTTGCAGGCAGCCGCAATGGCGGAAATCGCCTTGGAATAGGCTAGGTGATAGCGCGACGCGTCGGCCTCGGTGCGAGCGGCCTCGCCCAGCATGTCGTAGGAATAGGTGTAGCCCTTGGCCTCCATCCCCGCGGCGCGGTTCATCGCGCTTTCAATGGTTTCGCCCAATACGAACTGGCGGCCCATTTCCTTCATTGCGCGGCTGACGGCGGTGCGGATCACCGGCTCGCCCAGGCGCTTGATGGCACCGCGCAGGGCGCCGATCGGGCTGCGGTCCTCGTCCAGAACCTTGCCGGTCAGCATCAGTGCCCAGGTGGAGGCATTAACCAGCGAGGAGGTCGATTTGCCCAGGTGCTTGCCCCAGTCGGACGGTGCAATCTTGTCCTCGATCAGCGCGTCGATTGTGTCCGCATCCGGCACCCGCAGCAGGGCTTCGGCCAGGCACATCAGCGCAACGCCCTCATCGGTCGACAACCCGTATTCGGCCAGGAACACTTCCATCAGCCCCGGTGCCGAATGGCCGCGGATATCACGCACCAGCGCAGCGGCGTTGGCACAGATTTTTTCGCGGTCTGCGTCGGTGAGGGCGGCCTGGGCCACCAACTGGTCGCGCATCGCGGTTTGATCGGCATAGGTGCCAGCGTCGATCCGGTAGCGCAGCTTGGTTTGAGCGGTCATGCGGGGAACTCCACAAAAGGTGTGCAGGGCTTTTGTTAAGAATACACCCTTTCTGAAAGGACAATCGCCTGAAGATGTGATATCTGCAGGTCTAATGAGTGAAAAGTTAACTCTGGGAAGTCCAAATGAACTCCTTTGATCTTGATCGCTACGACCGGGCGATTCTGAACGTCCTGAGCGAGGACGGCCGCATCTCCATCGCCGATCTCGCGCGGCGGATCGGACTGTCGAAAACCCCGACCCAAACCCGGCTCAAGCGGCTGGAGGCGGAGGGCATTATCACCGGCTACCGCGCCCTGGTGGACCCGATCCGGCTGGGGCTGGACCATGTGGCCTTTGTCGAGGTGAAGCTGGACGACACCCGCGAGGCGGCCCTGGCCAAGTTCAACGCCGCGGTGGCGCGGCTGCCGGAAATTGAGCAGGCGCATATGATGGCCTCGCATTTCGACTACCTGCTGAAGGTCCGCACCCGCTCCATGACCGATTACCGGGCGGTACTGGGAGAGAAGATTTCGTCGCTGCCGCATGTGGCCTCGACCTCCACCTATGTGGCGATGCAGGCGGTCAAGGAAGACGGCGCGCTGGGGCCGTTGTAGGGGCGGGGCAGGATCGCACGGCCAGTTGACTTGATTGAAACTGCATTTGTGCGAGCATGGGGCATGTTTCTTGTCTTGTTTCGCCCACCGTTTGCACTTGCCGCGGCTCTCACCGCCGCGGCTTTTCCGGCGCAGGCATCGGACTGCCCTGATGCGCCTGACCACAGCACCCCGCTGGAGGCGCTGATGGAAGAGGTGCAGGACGCAGAAAGTGAAACCCAGGCGCGGGAAATCGCCAACCGGATGTGGGAATATTGGGCTGATGCGCCAAATGCGCAGGCGCAGGCCATGCTCGACCGCGGCATGACCAAACGCTCTGCCTTCGATTTCCTTGGCGCACTGGCGGACTTTGATCAGCTGATCGCCTATTGCCCGGACTATGCCGAGGGCTACAACCAGCGCGCCTTTGTGCATTACCTTCGCAGGGATTTCGCCGCGGCCCTGACGGATCTGGACCGGGCCCTGGACCTGTCGCCCCGCCATATCGCCGCGATGAGCGGGCGGGCGCTGTCGCTTTATGGTCTGTCCCGGCTGGAGGAAGCGCGCGAAGCATTGACCGCGGCGCTGGCACTGAACCCCTGGCTGCCGGAACGCTATCTGGCAGAGCCCGGCGGGCCGCTGGCGCCGCCCGGTGACGGGGATGTGGAGTTGTAGCACTGCCCGCGCTGAGGGAAATTTTCGCCGTTTTAACCGAAAACGCATTGTCCGCATGAAATCAGGAGGCTAGACCTGCGGAAAGGTGCCGGACGACGGCGCCTGTGTGCGGACGTGGTGGAATGGTAGACACCGGAGACTTAAAATCTCCTGGCCGTATGGCCGTGCGGGTTCGAGTCCCGCCGTCCGCACCAGCTCTCTCAACTAGATTGCGGCGATGTCCTGAGGGCACCTTCGGCACGTCCCCGCGCAACGCGGAGGACTGCCAGCCATTTCGCGGCGTATCGCCTGCTCGCGCTGACTTTGCGTTGCTGTGACGATGATTTTATGCAAGATGTTTCGCGGAATGTGAAAGATCCGGCACATATGGCGCTCATCCACGAGAAAATTTCGGCCCTACTGGAGGATATGAACCTGTCCAACCGGCAGGCGGCGCTGAAGTGCGGCATCCCCTATGGCACCTTCAATAGCGCGCTGAAGCACGAGCGCGAGATCGGCTGGAGCACGCTGGATGCGCTGGCGCGCGGGCTTGGGGTGTCGTTCCACTACTTCTCTTCCGAGACCTCGGGGCTAGAACTGCTGCCGGATATCCGCGCTGACGCGGCTGCCGTGAAGGCGTTTGAGATTCTCAATACCCGGCTGCAGGCCGCCGCGAGAACCCGCCAATACAGCGGCTGCGATGTGTCGCTGCAGGATTTCCTGGACTGGTGGTTCGCCAACAGCGGCCGCCTGGAAGGGTTTGACCGGTTGCAGCATGCGGTCGACATGTTCGACCCGCCGGATGCGGAACAAAACCGGATACAGCCGATCCGCTCCGGTCCAGCCAGCCTCGCCTCGATCTGCTTTGAAGTTTCCGACAGCAACCAGCTGCGCAGCACACTCAATGGCTTCAGCGACAAGGTGAACGCCGATCTGGTGATGGCCCACAGCGAAGCCATCAGCCGGGGTGAGCCGGTGATTACCCATCCCTCGCTGGATGTGAAACTGCTGAACGGGCGCCGCTTTACCCGCCAGTACCGCCGGGTGCTGGCGCCGGTCTACCTGCCTGACGGCAAGCTGCTGGTGGTTAACTTTTCACAGGACATCAAAACCGGCTAGGTCGCTCTGCAGCATATGCTCCATCTCCAGCCGGGGCGCGCCGACGAACCATTCGGTGCTGCTGCGCACCTCCGGTTCCGGGTCGCGCCACTTTTGCGCCCGGGGGATCGCCCGGGTGAAGCCATAGACAAGGTCCAGCCGCGCCTGCATGTGGCGGTCGGGGATGAAGGCGTAAATCCAGTCCACATCCCATTTCTGGATTGCCAGTATCAGAAAGATCCGCATGAACGGCGCCAGCCGTTCCGCCCGCCGTCCGCGGTGGCCGGGCAGAAAGGTCAGCTCACCCACATAGGCCAGCCGCCCACGCACTTCGCGCGCCAGCGGCTCTGCCACGCTTTCGACGCCGCCGCCGGCATCGTTGGGAAACTGGTGCCGCGAGGTGCGCAGCAAATACTCTGCCAATGTCTCCCGGCCTAGATCCTGCAGCATCGACGCCGCACCGCCGATGTAGCTGTCGCCGTCCTTCAGAAACAGCCAGAAAGCAGAGTTTTCGGTGTGGTCAGCCCGTTCGATGGCAAAGCCCGGCATCTGGAATTGGCGTCCCGTTGTGGCGGCGGCTTCCGGAACCTTCTCGAAATCCGTGAACATTTCAACCTGCAGCCCGGCCTGCGAAAGCGCCTGCAAATAGACCGACAGCGTTTTCCCCAAATCAAGTGCGTTCATCAAGTTCCCCCGTCACAAATAGTACATTCCGGGATATCCCGGATTGCCCGCTGACACCGCTACAGAGTGCGATTTGATTAAAATCTTAACCACTTTTGCGGTAATTTGTTTACTTCTGTGCGAGGGTGATGTTTTGCGAAATGCCGTAGGCAAGCGGCAGTAGGGATTGTTTTCAAAGAAAAAGCCCGGCAGTGCTTCTGTCGGGCTGATCCGTGCGATGAGGTCTCAAGGTTGTGTCAGCCGCGGCCGCGGTAGGGTGGCACGCCCTGGTCGGGAATCCAGACGCCCTCGGGCATCGGGCCGGTCTGCCAGAACACATCAATCGGAATGCCGCCGCGCGGGTACCAGTAGCCGCCGATACGCAGCCACTTAGGCTCCAGGAAATCGGCCAGGCGGCGGGCGATGGAGACCGTGCAATCCTCATGAAAGGCGCCGTGGTTGCGGAAAGAGGTGAGGAACAGCTTCAACGACTTGCTCTCCACCAGCCACTCGCCCGGCACATAGTCGATCACCAGATGGGCAAAGTCCGGCTGGCCGGTCATCGGGCAGAGCGAAGTGAACTCCGGCGCGGTGAAGCGCACGTTGTAGGCCACGTCTGCTTGCGGGTTCTGCACCCGCTCCAGTTCCGCCTGTTCTGGGCTTTGCGGCACGATAGTGTCGCCGCCCAGCTGTTTCAGATTGCTGTAGATGCTATCAGACATATCAGGGTTCCTATGTTCAGACGCCGCGCTTGTTGCCCCAGACCAGCACATGCAGCTGCGGGAGGACGCGGGGGGTGAACCAGCCGTCGCCGGTCACTTTTTCAATCAGCCACAAAAGGCGTTCGGTGGCCTGGTTCAGATCGACGGGCTGTTCCGGGTCGACCTCCGGGTTGCCGGGCTGCAGGTACAGCGGCAATTCCGGATGGCGCTCAGCCGCGGCCTTGGCCCAGGCGTAATCCTTGTCGTCGAAGATCACGATCTTCATCACCGCCTGACCGCAGCCCTGTGCCGCCTCCAGGCATTGGTCAAAGGCTTTCCAGTCCACGGTTTCGCCGCTGGAGGGCGGCTTGGGGCTGAGCACCAGCGTATCAAGGTCTGCAAACCAGGGTTTGCTGACCGATCCTTGGGTCTCGCAGGCGAACCGGTAGCCCTCGGCCTTGCCAAAGGCAATCACCGGCGCGAAATCCTGGATCGCCGGGTTGCCGCCGGAAATCGACACTGTCAGCGGCTTGCCGCCGGACAGGCGGCGCACTTCAGCCATGACTTCTGCGGGCGCCATCACCGCCCAGTCATGCCGGTACGCGCTGTCCACTGCATGCATGCTGTCGCACCAGGAACAGCGGTAGTCGCAGCCGCCAGCGCGAACGAATACCGTGGGCTCCCCGATCAGGGCGCCTTCGCCCTGGATCGTGGGGCCGAAGATTTCCGCGATGCGCAAAGTCGTCATGGCCGGTACTCTGCCCAGGTTTTCGGGGTTTCGGAAACCTTCACAGCAGATACTTCCGGCCAGCGCGCGTGGCACCAGTCGTAGAAATGCCTGGCCATGTTCTCCGCAGTCGAATGCCCGTCTAGCACATCGTTCAGGTGCCGGTGATCGAACGTCCCGTCGATGTAGTCCTTCAGCGGCTTCAACTCGTGATAGTCGCGCACAAAGCCGTCACTGTTCAGCTCCTTCGCCGCCAGTTCCACCACCACGACATAGTTATGGCCGTGCAGCCGGGCACACTGGTGATCGGAAGGCAGATGGGTCAACTGGTGCGATGCGGAGAAATGGAACTCCTTGGTGATCCGGAACATCAGGCGCCGTCCTTGCCAGCAATTGCCGCTTTCCAGAACTCCGGGTCGGCATAGTCTGTTGGATCCTCGACACCGGCCAGATGGAAGGCCTCTCGCCGTTCCACGCAGGTGCCGCAGCGCCCGCAATGCTTGTCGCCGCCTTTGTAGCAGGACCAGGTCTCGGCAAAGGGCGTGTTGTGTTTGGCGCCCGCAGTCACGATGTCGCCCTTGGTGCGGTGCACAAACGGGGTGTAAAGCCGCACGTCGGCATAGCCGTCCAGCGCCGCGCGCTGCATGGCGTCAAACGCCTCGGTAAAGGCCGGGCGGCAGTCCGGATAGATGAAGTGATCCCCGCCATGCACCGCCGTTGCCACGGCCTCGTCGCCGTTTGCAGCGGCAATGCCATAGGCGATGGTCAGCATGATCGCGTTGCGGTTCGGCACCACGGTGACCTTCATGGTCTCTTCTTCGTAGTGGCCGTCCGGCACGTCGATGTCATCGGTGAGCGCCGAGCCGGAAAGCGCGGCGCCTATACCCCTCATGTCGATGATGTCATGCGGCACACCCAGCCGCTTGGCTGCGGCGGCGGCATAGTCCAGTTCCTTCTTGTGGCGCTGGCCGTAGTCAAAGGAGACAAGACGGGTCAGCTGATGTTCTTCAGCGACCATATGGGCAAGCGAAACGGAATCCAGCCCGCCCGAGCAGATAACGATAGTTTTCATTTTTGAACCCTTGTTTTGGTGACCGGGTAGGCTGCGACCGGTGTCGCGCGTTTAGCAGCATGGCGGGAATGGCGCAAGTCGCGGGCGGATTGCGCACATTCTTCAGGACTTGTTGGAAAAACTTGAAAGTGGCAATCAGCCGGGCCGGCTTCCTAAACGGGCGGCAGTTCCCCCACCAGCCACTCCAGAAACGCCCGCGATGCCGGGGTGCTGGCATGGCTGGGCGGCGGCATCAGAAAGTAGTTCTCCAGCAGTTCCGCCGAGTGATCGCTGGCCCGGACCAGCTGGCCGCTCTCCAGCAGATCGCCCGCAAGAATGTCATGGGAAATAGAGATCCCGGCCCCATTCACCGCAGCGGTCATGGCAATCACGTAGGTGGAGGCCAGATTGACCTCATGGTTGCGCTCAAACGGCAGATCCTGCGACTTGAACCACGCCCCCCAGGACCCTGTTACGCCGGCACAATCCAGCAGCGTGGCGGTGCTGAAGTCCACCTTGCCGTCCTGATAGCCCGGCGCGCAAACCGGAAAGAACCGGTCCCGGGTCAGCCGGATCGCGGCGGCGGACATATCATTCGGGCGGCCAAAGCGGATTTCGGTCCCGGCGGAACTGGCGTGCCGTTCCGGATCCCAGATCGGGGTCACGATGTTCAGCACCAGCCAGGGGAACCTCTCGTAAAGCCGCGGCAGCCGCGGCGACAGCCAGAAGACTGAGAACGCCATGTTGCACTGCAAGACAAGATGCCGCCCCTGATCGCCGCCGGTGAAGGCCTGGGTGCCCGCAGCAATGAGGTCAAAGGCTTCGCGCACAATCGGCATGTAATTCGCCCCGGCCTCACTGAGTTCCAGCGCCCGGGTTTTGCGGATGAACAGCTCCCGGCCCAGGAAGTTCTCCAGGCTGCGCACATGCTGGCTGATCGCCGATTGCGTCAGGTTCAGCTCCGCCGCGGCGCGGGTGAACGACAGGTGCCGGGCGCTGGCCTCAAAGGCGCGCAGCCAGGTGAGAGGGGGCAGGGAGGAGGAGGGGGACCCGGATGACGGCATGATGTATGACCTATGCATTAGTTCAATTAATGCATAGCGGCTGAATCAATCGTTTGTCAGCAGGAATTGCGGCTGGCACCACTAGGGAAAGCGGATTTGGAGACCAGAATGAACAAACAAGCGGACCTCAGCCCGAACCTCACCCATTGGCAGGAGCGCGTGGATATGGCCGCGGCCTTCCGCTGGACCGAGCGTCTGGACATGCACGAAGGCGTGGCGAACCACTTCAGCCTGGCAGTCAATGACAATGGCACCCAGTTCCTGATGAACCCCAACCAGGCGCATTTCAGGCGCATTAAAGCCTCGGACCTGCTGCTGCTGGATGCCAATGACCCCAAGACCATGGACCGCCCCGACGCGCCGGACCCGACCGCCTGGGGCCTGCACGGCTCTATCCACCGGCTGTGCCCGCATGCGCGCTGCGTGATGCATGTGCATTCGATCCACGCCACCGTTCTGGCCTGTCTCGCCGACAGCACCCTGCCGCCGATCGACCAGAACACAGCCACCTTCTACAACCGCTATGTGGTGGATGGCGATTTCGGCGGGCTGGCGTTTGAGGACGAGGGCGCCCGTTGCGCGTCGATGCTGACCGACCCCAAGGTCAAGGTGATGATCATGGGCAACCACGGGGTGCTGGTGATCGGCGACAGCGTCGCGGACACCTTCAACCGGCTCTACTATTTCGAACGCGCCGCGGAGACCTATATCCGCGCCCTGCAAACCGGCCAGAAGCTGCGGGTGTTGAGCGACGAGATCGCCGAGAAAACCGCGCAGGAATTGGAGGATTACCCGGATCAGGCCGAACGCCATCTGGCAGAGCTGAAGGCGATCCTTGATGACGAAGGCTCCAACTACGCAAGCTGAGCGCCAGCAAGGGAGGTGGCACAATGGACGGAACTTTGCACACCGCGGAACGCGACCGGGAGGCCGAGCGCTGGCACTACCACCCCAAGGGACCGGTGCCGCTCAACCCGCTGTTCAGCTGGCCGCCGCGCCCGGCAGCGGTCCTGCGCTGGTACCGCAGCGCCTGGATGGAGATCACTTCGCTGACGCTCTGCTTCCTGCTGGCGCTGGCGGTCTATGCCTGGATGCTGCCGCCGCTGGCGGAGATGGGTGAACTCCGTCCCGGATGGATGCTGCAGGTTTGGCTGGCCAACCTGCTGCCGCAGGCCGCGGTGGCCGGGGGCCTGCACTGGTGGCTCTACATGCGCAAGGGCCAGGGCATGCAAAAGAAGTTCGACAAGCGCGACCTCTCACGCGGCAACGGCACCTTCACTTTCAAGAACCAGGTTCTGGACAACATCTGGTGGACGCTCGGCAGCGCCATCACCGTGGCCACCGTCTATCAATGGGGCATCTACTGGCTGATGGCCAACGGCTGGGTGCCGGTGGTGACTTTCGCCGAAGCCCCGGTCTGGTGCGTGGTCTGGATGCTGTTCATCCCGATGTGGTCCGGCCTGCATTTCTACTGGGTGCACCGGCTGGAGCACCACCCAAAACTCTACAAACACGTGCACGCGGTGCACCACCGCAACGTCAACATCGGCCCGTGGTCGGGGATTTCAAACCACTGGTATGAAAACCTGCTCTATTTCACCACCTATTTCATTCACCTGATCGTGCCGTCGCACCCGCTGCACCTGGCCTTCCATGCGATGTTCCAGCAGATCAGCCCGGTTCTGTCCCATTCCGGCTTCGAGCGGGTGATCGCCAAGGAAACCGAGGCCGCCAAGGCTGGGGATTTCTTCCACCAGCTGCACCACCGCTATTTCGAGTGCAACTACGGCACCTCGGAAATTCCCTTCGACAAGTGGTTCGGCACCTACCACGACGGCTCCGCCGCAGCGACAGAACGGACGCGGGCCTTTAAGAAGCAGATGTACACTCGCTAGAATTGAGGGTTTCGGAAACTGATCAGGATCAAGGCGTATATATTCGCGAATCCCTATGCCTGACCGCAGAACAGTCAAAGGCATAGGAGAAAGCCCATGTTGCGCCTTGCATCCATTCTCTATTCGCTGATCGGCAGCAGCCTGGCAGGGGCGGCGGTGATTGTGGTTCTGGCGGCCGGGCTTGTCACAACACAGGCCATCATAGGCGCCGCTGCAGCGGGGGCGGTGCTGGCACTGCCAGTGGCCTGGCTGGTGGCGAAACAGCTTTACGCCCGCGGCGCCTGAGGCGCGTCAGGCGTTCAGGAACACCCGCGCGGCGGCTTCAAATTCCCGCGGCTTCTCTGCGTGCAGCCAATGGCCCGCGCCGGGCAGTTTGGCGAAACGGGCATTGGGGAAACGCGCGCGGATCTCCTCGCGGTGTTCCGGCAGCACGTAATCCGACTCCGACCCGGACAGAAACAGCGCAGGGCCGTCCCAAACAGCGTCCGTCTGGGGAAACGACATGATGTTCGGCATCTGACCGGCCAGCGCGTCCAGGTTCAGCTTCCAGCGCTTGTTCGCCAGATCCAGCGACTGGGTGAAGAAACTCTGCAGCGCAGGCTCCACCCCGGCTTCGGCCAGTTTTGCGGCAGCCTCGGGGCGGCGCTCGATGGTCTCCAGATCCAGCGATTTCATGGCGTGGATATACTGGATCTGCGTGTGGCCATAGGCGACCGGCGCGATGTCGGCGACCACCAGTTTGCGCACCGCCTCGGGGTGGTTCAGCGCCAGCATCATCGCGGCCTTGCCGCCCATTGAATGGCCAATCACATCCATCTGGCCGCCATGGGCCGCGATCACCCCGGCCAGATCCTCCGCCAGCTCCGGATAGGTGTGGCTGTCCGCGCGCGGGCTGTCACCGTGGTTGCGCATGTCCACCGCAACCACCTGCCTCTCATCCGACAGGCGCTTGGCGATGACGCCCCAGTTGCGGGCGGAGCCATAAAGGCCGTGAGCAATCAGGAGCGGGGTGTTTGCAGTGGCAGAGCCATGAATGATCGTGTTCAGCATGAGCACTTGATAGCGGCGCAGGCGGAGGCTTGCCACCCCCATTGAGGCAGCCGCAGCTGCAGGCTAGGGTAGTCCCGCACCGCAGCAAGGGGAGAGTGCCGCAATGGCCGCCAGCCTGGACCAGGATATCGAAGACATCCGCACCCTCCTGAAGGAGCGCGAGCACGCCTCCGGCGACCTGGCCGCTGCGCTGAAGCTCGTCCGCCGCCGCATCCCCCGCCGGATCTACAAACAGGGCATGAAGCTCGCCGCTGCGCTGCCGCTGCTGGAGCACCCGAAGCTGCGGATGACGGTGGACGAAAAGCCGCTGCAGGGCGCCGCCCGCGAGGTGAAGGCGCATCTGCGCAAAATCGACCTTGCCGACCGCCGCAAGGGCTTCTGGCTCGGCGTCCTTGGCAGCATGGCGTTTTCCATCCTCTGCGTGCTGATCCTGCTGGTGGTGGTGTTGCGCTGGCGCGGCCTGATCTGATTTCCCGCTTTACCCCGTGTCTGCCGACTGTATTTTGAACGCAGTTCAAGAAAAGGCAGGGTGCCATGGCAGGCAAGGTGGAAGCGCGCAAGGCCGCGCTGCGGCAGAAACTGGTGGAAGCGGCGGAGATCCGCATCGCGCGCGACGGGGCAGGGGCGCTGCGGGCCCGCGACCTGGCGCATGATGCGGGCTGTGCGGTTGGGGCGATCTACAACGCTTTCGACGATCTGACCGCCATCATCATGGCGGTGAACGGCCGCACCTTCCAGAAGCTCGGAACCGCTGTTGAGGCTTCGGTCGCGGGCGCAGAGGCGGAACCGCCGACCCGCCGCCTGATCCTGATGAGCAACGCTTACCTGCATTTCGCGGTGCAAAACACCAACCTGTGGCGGGCGATGTTCGACCTGCGGATGGCCGCGGGAGATGCGGTGCCGGAGTGGTACCTGACCGCGCTGGACAGCCTCTTTGCCAATATCGCCCGCCCGGTGGGGGAACTGTTCCCGGACAAGGACGCAGGCGAGGCGGCTCTGATGGTGCGGGCACTGTTCTCTGCCGTCCACGGCATCGTGCTCCTGGGGCTGGAGCAGCGCATCTCCGGCGTTCCGCCGGAACGCATTGAGCAGATGATCGCCCAGGTGCTGGAGCAAATCGGCGGCAGATAGTTTTTGAACGTCGTTCATGATTTTTCTTGAACGACGTTCAAAATTTTGTTACACGATTCTTCGTGAACGATGTTCATGTTTGCGGAGGAAGCAATGTTCAATACTCTGAAGACCCTGATCACCGGCGCCAATGCCCGGGCAGAAGAGCAGCTGCGCGAGACCTACTCGATTGAGCTGATCACCCAGAAGATCCGCGAGGCGGACGCCAACCTGAAGGCGGCCAAGCTGACGCTAGCCAGCCTGATCCAGCGCCAGCGGGCAGAGCAGCGTCAGGTGGAAACCCTGGAGGAGCGCGTCCGCGACCTGATGGCCCGGGCAGGGGAGGCGCTGGAAGGCGGCCGTGAGGATCTCGCGCAAAGCGCCGCCCAGGCGGTGGCGGATATGGAAAACGAGCTGGTGGTTCGCCGCCAGACCCTGGACCGGCTCGACACCCGCATCCTTCAGCTGCGTCAGTCGGTGGAAACTGCCAGCCGCCGCATCACCGACCTCAAGCAAGGCGCGATTGCCGCCCGCGCAACCCGGCGCGAGCAGGACCTCCAGCGCCGCCTGCGCCGCCACACAGGTGGCGACAGCCCGGCAGAGGAGGCCGAGGCACTGATCCGCGACGTGCTGCAGCGCGACGACCCGTTCGAGCAGGGCGAGATCCTGCGCGAGATCGACGGTGAGCTGAACAACACCACCATTGCCGACGATCTGGCGGACGCCGGCTTCGGCCCCCGCAGCCGCAGCACCGCCGCGGATGTGCTGAGCCGTCTGAAACCCAAGGACTGACCCGACCTTTCTTATTCCACGCAGCCCGCCCGTCCGGGCTCACTGAATTTACTGGAGAAACAACATGTATACCGACAACACTGACAACAAGCTGATCATTCTACTGAACACCGCTGGCGTTGCCATTGCCTATGGCATGCTGGGGATTTCCCTGTGGCTCTCGACCGACGTGCCGCTGGCGACCAAGGGCTACTGGGGCATGGCCGTGCTCCTGCTGACACTGAGCCTCATCAACGTTGTTAAATACCGCTTCGACCACCGCTCCAGCGAAGACCGTATCCGCAAGATCGAGGACGCCCGCAATGAAAAGCTGCTGGAAGACGCGCTGATGGACGCCAAGCAGGACATCTGAGTTGGCCTGATGATTGGAACCACGCCCGCCTGACCAGGCGGGCGTTTTCTTTGCAGCCAAAAGAAAACCGCCGCGGCTTTGGGGCCGCGGCGGTTTCTTTTTGTCTGATAAGCCGGAGCTTACAGGTTCGGATAGAGCGGGAACTTGGCGCAGAGGCCGGCGACCTTGGCGCGGACGGAGGCTTCCACGTCTGCATTGCCCTCTTCACCGTTGGCCGCCAGCCCATCGATCACCTCGATGATCAGGTCGGCGATCTGGCGGAACTCCGCCTCGCCGAAGCCGCGGGTGGTGCCGGCAGGCGTGCCCAGGCGCAGGCCGGAGGTCAC